>CAZCGD010000670.1:0-14050 GCA_964498105.1 uncultured Streptomycetaceae bacterium | reverse complement strand
CGTCTTCCTTTTGCACGGCATCTACGGCTCGAAGGAATACTGGCGCTTCCAGGTCGAGCGGCTGGTCGCGCGCGGCTACCGGGTGGTGTCGTGGGACGCGCCGGGATACGGCCTGTCTCCCCTGCCGGACCCGTTCGGTTTTGAGGTGGTCGCCGACGCCGGGGCACAGCTGATCAAGGCGCAGCACACCGAACGCAACGTCGTTCACGGCCACAGCATGGGCGGGCAGATCACGCCGCGCATCCGGCTGAAGGTGCCGGAGCTCGTGCACGGCATCGTGATTTCCTCGACCATCGGCTATTTCGGCAACCGCACTAAGGAAGAGCAGGAGGAATTCGTCCGCAAACGGACCGCGCCCCCGCCTCCCGGTACGAATCCGGTGACCGTAAACAGGATGGTCGTGGACTCGATGCTCGGACCGGCTTCCCGTGGTCCCGAAGTCGATCTCGTGCGCCAGTGGGCCTCGCTCACCCCGCCGGACACGGTAAAAGCCGCGGTCAAAGCGGTGCAGACTTTTCCCGAAGCGGATGCGGTGGCGGGATTCCGCGCGATTTCAGTTCCTACACTCCTGGTGGCGGGCGAGGTGGACCAGGTCGGGCACCCCGCCGGCATGAAGCGGGTGGCGGACATGATCGCCGGCTGCGAATTCTCCGTCGTCTCCGGCTCGGGCCATTACCCATGGGCGGAAAACCCGGCAGAATTCAACCGCGCCTTCTTCGGATTTCTGGACAGGCACTTCCGGTCACAGAAAAGCTGAGACACGAAGGACACCAAGGACACGAAGGAAAGTCAAACCAATAATCGAACCGCCAAGGCGCCAAAGAACGAAAGTAGAAGTCAACAAGAACGGGCGCGTATCGCGTCCGTTTTCATTCGCGCCCAGCCAATTACCGCCAGCCCTGAATTTTTATGTCACATCGGACGATAACCACCTGATCAGCTTGAAGGATCCCAGCGCCAAGCGCACAATGCCGATTTGCAAAGCGGTTTTTAATCCAACTACTTCTCGTTAGGCCACTTTAACAATCGCATTTCCGATCACGTCAACCAACAAAGGAAAAACATATGAAATACATGCTCACCTGGTCCGAACGCCCGCAAGGTTCACCGATAGAATACGAAAATGCCCAGAAGCGAATACTGGAGGTTTTCACTCAATGGAAGGCGCCCGCCAATTTCAAGATCGAGTTGTTCGTTATACGAGTGGGTGACTGGGGTGGATATATGATGTTGGATTGCGACGATCCATTGGCGGTCCACAAGTTCTGCTCGATGTTGCCAGCTTTTGTATTCGAAGCACGGCCAGTGGTCCCCGTCATGGACGCTGTCCGGGTGGAACTGGAAGCGATTGCCTTTCGTGATGGGCTCAAACGTCAATGAAGTTGTGAGACGATGTGTGGCCTAACCATGCGCCGCAGCGAACCCGGCCATCGCGCTTCGGTTGCAATCGGACGCTCTCGCGGGCCGGGTCGCTGAGCTTGGGTCGTTAAACCGATTAATCCTTGAATTTCTTGGCGAGCTTGGCGGTCTTGGCGGTTCGATTGGGTTTCTTATTGTGTATTTCTTGGCGCCTTGGCGTCTTGGCGGCTAATTTCCGGTTCTCTTGGCAGCTTGGCGGCAAAATTGAACGAAATCGACCAGGTTCTCGACTTCTGGTTCGGCGCCTGCGGCCCTGACGGCGCTCTCGACTCCGCGAAGAAGAAGATGTGGTTCGGCGACGGGCGCCAGCACGACGCCGCCATCCGCAAGCGCTTCGGCAAGCTGCACCGGCGCGCCGATCGCGGCGAGCTGGACAGCGAATGGACCGCGACCGTGCGCGGGAGGATTGCGTTAATCGTCGTGCTCGACCAGTTCTCGCGCCACATTCACCGCGGCACCGCCGCCGCCTTCGCGCAGGACCCGGCCGCGCAGCGACTCGCAGTTGCCGGTCTCGAGCAAGCGGTGGATCGCGGACTGATCCCCGCGCACCGCGCGTTCTTTTACCTCCCCTTCGAGCATGCCGAAGACCTCGCGCTGCAGCAGCTCGGCGTGCGGTCGTTCAAGCGGCTCGCGGGCGAGGTGGCGCCGGCCTGGCGCAAGGATTACGACGGGTTCGTGGATTATTGCGGATTCCACCGCGATATCATCGAGCGCTTCGGCCGCTTTCCGCACCGGAATAAGATGCTCGGGCGCGATTCCACCCCGGAAGAGATCGAGTTTCTGAAGCAGCCCGGCTCTTCTTTT
This sequence comes from uncultured Streptomycetaceae bacterium, assembly GCA_964498105.1. GTDB lineage: Bacteria > Pseudomonadota > Gammaproteobacteria > Burkholderiales > SG8-41 > SG8-41. The sequence goes on along the minus strand of CAZCGD010000670.1, from coordinate 11,827 downwards.
TAGAAGGCGTGAATCGTGATTCGAGCGCACAGTTGTCAGTTGGCAGCCGTCAGTTGGCAGTTAGCGGTTAGCGGTTAGCGGTTAGCGGTTAGCGGGTTAGCAGTAACTGCAAACCGCCCACTGCAAACTGCAAACTTTTTCGCCCTTATTCCTGCTTGCAATTGCCAGCCCTCCAGCCGGGCGCTAATATGGGTCGTCCGTTGCGCCCATAACAGGAGGAGTCCGTGACAAAAGCGTTCGCGTTCGTGCCTGCCCTGCTGCTCGCCCTGACTGCGGCAATCGCCCATGCCGCTGACTTTCCGGAGCGCCCGGTGAAACTGATCGTGCCGTGGGCGGCCGGCGGCGACACCGACAACATCTTCCGCCCATTCGCGCCGCTGCTGCAGAAGCAGCTCGGCCAGAGCGTGGTAATCGCCAACGTCGGCGGCGCCTCCGGCACCAAGGGCGCGAAAGAAGCGAAGGATTCCCCAGCCGACGGCTACACTCTGTACGCCGTCCACGATTACATCCACTCGACCTATTACACCGGCGTCTCGGAACTGAATTACACCGACTTCGAGCCGATCTGCCTGATCTCCTCGACGCCGTCGGTGCTGACCGCCAGCCCCAACACGCCTGGGAAGGACTGGAATGCGCTGATGGACGACGCCAAGAAACGTCCCGGCCAGATCACGGTCGGCGCGACGCTGGCCTCGACCAGCCACTTCTTCCCGGCACTGGTGGAGAAAGCAGCAGGCATCAAGTTCAAGTACGTGTCCTACGAAGGCCTGGCCCCGCGCATGAACGCGATCCTCGGCAGCCACATCGACCTCACCGACTCCAACCTCACGCAGAAGGGCAAGGTCGAGGCCGGGCAGTTGAAGTTCATCGCCATCGCCACCGACAAGCGCCATCCGGAGATGCCCAACGTGCCGACGCTTAAGGAACTCGGCGTCAACGTGGTGTACGACGTGAGCCGGGGCGTGATGGCGCCCAAGGGCACGCCGGCTGCGGTGCTCGCGAAACTCGAATCATCCTGCGCTGCGGCAGCGAAGGATCCCGCGTACGCCGACGCGATGAAGCTGCAGGGCACCGCGGTGCGCTATCTCGGCAGCAAGGCCTACTCCCAGTGGCTGAAGCAGAACGACGATCTGAACCGGACCATCGCCAAGGATCTCGGACTGCTGAAGCGTTAGGATTTTGTCGGGCTGACTTCCGACAAAATCCTTATGCTCGGACGGGAGGGCATAGCCGGGCTCGTCTGCCTCGTGGGCAGCCTGGCGCTGCTCGCGGCGACGTGGGGCCTGCCGGGGCCCACGTTGCTGGTGCCGGTCGGCCCCGGCTTCTATCCCCGCATCATCCTCGGCATCACCGCCGCGCTTGCCCTCGCGCTGATCGTCGCTGATTACGCTGCGCGACGGCGGCACGCACCTGTCCCCGAACAAGCGGGCGCGGCGCCGGCGAACTACGGCCTGGTAGTGGCGTGTTTCGCGGCGTTCGGTCTCTACGTCGCCGCCCTGCCCTGGATCGGATTCCGCATCTCGACCTTCGTCTTCGTCGCCGCGCTGCAGACGGTGCTGGCCCCGCCGCGGGACCGAAAAGCGTGGATCGTGGTGGGCGCGACCGCGCTCGTCACCACCCTGGTTACCTATTACCTGTTCAACCACTACCTGCTGGTGCTGCTGCCGCGCGGCCGCTGGACTGATTTCTAGCCACGGACGCCAGACGACCAATATGAAACCCAAAAAAACCCGAGCCACGGAATCACACGGAATCACACGGACGAAAGTTCAAACTCGCTGAAGGCCACACCATGCTCTTCATGAACATTCTGTGTTTTCCGTGTGTTTCCGTGTGTTTCCGTGGCTAAATAGGTTTTCGCGTGTACGAACTCCTCCTCGACGGCATCCAGAACGTATTGCAGTGGAAGTACCTGCTGCCGCTGTGCATCGGCACGCTGGTAGGCGTGCTGGGCGGCGCGCTGCCGGGCATCACCAACACCATGACGGTGATCATGGTGCTGCCGTTCACTTTCGGGCTCGAGCCGCTGCAGGGGCTGGCGGCGATGATCGGCGTCTACGTCGGCGGCGAATCCGGCGGGCTCATCGCCTCCACGCTCCTCGGCATCCCCGGCAAGCCGTCCTCGGTCGCCACCATGTTCGACGGCTATCCGATGGCGAAGAAAGGCGAGCCCGGGCGCGCGCTGTGGCTCGGCATCTGGGCCTCGTTCTTCGGCGGGCTGCTGGGCGGCCTGTTCCTCATCGGGACCACCGGGCCGCTGGCGGCGATCGCGCTGAAATTCGGTCCGTGGGAGTATTTCTCGCTGTTCATTTTCGCGCTGTCCATGGTGGCCGGCCTGAGCGGCGCCTCCCTGGCCGCGGGACTGCTGTCGGGTGCCATCGGCCTGGTGGTGACCGTAATGGGCAACGACCCGGTGATGGGCCAGGCGCGGCTCACGCTCGGCGTCCGCTTTCTCGAGGGCGGCATCCCGTTCCTGCCGGTGCTGATCGGCGTATTCGCGTTCGCTCAAATCATGTCGGATGTCGAGCGCATGGGCGGTTCGCGCCGGGATCCGGCGGCAGGTCTAGTCGCGCCACGACTCGTCGTGTCGCACCTCAAGGTCATCTGGGAGATCCTGTCGCGCCCGTTCATGCTGCTGTGGACCTCGTTCGTGGGAGTGGTGATCGGCGTGCTGCCGGCGATCGGCGGCAGCGCGGCCAACGTGATGGCCTACGACCAGGCCAAGAAGTTCTCGCGGCACCCCGAACGCTTCGGCACCGGCACGCCCGAGGGCATTATCGCCGCCGAGGCGGCCAACAATTCGAACGTGGGCGGCTCGCTGGTGACCATCATGGCGTTCGGCATACCGGGCGACGCGGTCACCGCGGTGATGCTCGGCGCGCTGACCATACACGGCATCCAGCCCGGGCCGCTGTTCATTTCGCAGCAGCCCACGCTCGCCTACGGCATGTTCGCCGCCTACATCCTCGCCCACTTCGTGATGATCGCGATCATGTTCGTCGGCGTGCGCTGGTTCCTGCGCGTGGTCACCGTGCCGAAGGCGATCCTGTTCCCCATCGTGCTGGTGCTGTGCGTGATCGGCGCCTACGCGCTCGACAACACCATGTCCAACGTCTACGTGCTGGCGCTGTTCGGCGTGATCGGCTACCTGATGGTGAAGGGCGCGCTGCCCCTCGCGCCGCTGATCCTCGGCGTCATCCTCGGCGACCAGATCGAGATCAACATGATCCGCGCCATCATGACGGACTCCAACCTGTGGCTGTTCCTCACGCGCCCGATTTCGGGCGTGCTGCTGTTCCTGTCGGTCGCTTCGGTCGCGTTCGCCTTGTGGCAACGCGGCTGGCAGCAGAAATCGGCGTCCCCTTCCGGTGACGCCGATTTCTGAAATTGTCTTGCTCTTCCTTCGTGTCCGGTCGACCGCGCCTGGAAGGCGCGATTGATTTGTGTCCTTCGTGTCGAGGCTTTTCCTTGGCGTCCTCCGCGTCCTTGGCGGCAAAGCTTTTTCTTAGAGCCGGAGTAACCGCGCGGCATTCTCGCGCAGGATCAGCTTCCGCTCCCGCTCGGTAAGTCCCGGCACCTGCTCGACGAACTCGACCGGCTGCTCGTAGCCCATGTCGAAGTTGTAATCGCTGCCGACCACGACGCGATCGGCGCCGACGAGGTCGATCAGGAAACGGATCAGCCGCGGGTGGTGGCTCACCGTGTCGTAGTAGAACCGCCGCAGGTAGGCGCTCGGCAACTGCTTCATGTGCGCGAGTTCCTTCCTCACCTGGGTGCCGTGATCGTAGCGCCCGATCAGCCACGGGAAAGTGCCGCCCGCGTGCGGCAGCATGAAGTCGAGCCTGGGGAAAGCGTCCAGCACGCCGCCGAAGATGAGCGAGGCGGCGGCGATGCCCGCCTCGTACGGGTTGCCGCACAGGTTGCGCATGTGGAACTGCCCCATGCGCTCGCCGCCGAGCGGGTTCACCGGGTGCATCAGCACCGGCAGCCCCAGCGCCTCGCAGCGCTGGTAGACCGGCCACAGCGCCTTCTCGTCCACGTTTTTGCCGCCGACGTGCATTGCCATGTAGACGGCGCGCATGCCGGGCAGCTTTGCCGCGCGGTCGAGCTCCTGCACCGCGAGGTCCGGCGCCTGCAGCGGCAGCATGATGGTGCCGAGGAAGCGGTCCGGGTGGGCCCGGTGCAGCGCCACGCACGCGTCGTTGTACGCCTGCGACAGCTTCAGTCCGAACGCCGGCGGCGCCCAGTACACCATCGGGTTGGTGAGCGACATCGCGCGCACGTCCACTCGGGCGTCGTTCATGTTCTTGAGGATGATGTCGGGCTCCACCATGTCGGGCCGGAACACCGACTTGAGTGGCACCCCGATGACGTCGATCATCGGGTATCCCTTCTCGTTCTTCCCCATTTTCGCGCCGTTGCCCTCCGCCTCCTTCAGCAGCAGGTCTATCCACGGCTGCGGAAACCAGTGGGCGTGCAGGTCTGTTACGGGCATTTCACTTTCCCTTCAATTGCGTAAATCGTAAATCGTGAATCGTGAATCGTCAGTCGTCAGTCGTCAGTCGTCAGTCGTCACCAGTTAGAGATTCAAAAGCCGCTTTGCGTTACCGCTGAGAATCAGTTGTCGCTCCTGCGCCGTCAGCCCGGGCACCGAGGCGACGAACTCCACCGGCCGCTCGCAGCTCATGTCCTGGTTGTAGTCGCTGCCGAGCACGACGCGGTCGGTACCCACCAGCTCGGTCAGGAACTTCATGATCAGCGGGTGATGGCTCACGGTGTCGTAGTAAAAGCGCCGCAGGTAGGCACTCGCCGGCTGCTTCATGTGAGCGAGCTCTTTCCTCACCTTCACGCCGCGGTCGAAACGGCCGATCAGCCACGGAAAGGTGCCCCCCGCCTGCGGCAGCATGACAACCAGCTTCGGGAACGCGTCCATCACGCCGCCGAACACCAGCGAAGCCGCCGCGAGGCCATTCTCGTAGGTGTTCCCGCACAGGTTGCGCATGAAGTGCTTTTCGATCCGCTCGCCACCGCACGGGTAGAGCGGGTGCAGAAAGATCGGCAGCCCGAGCGCCTCGCAACGCTCGTACACCGGCCAGAACGATTTTTCGTCGAGATTCCTGCCGTTGATGTGCGTCGCCAGGTACACGACGCGCAGCCCGGGAAGCTTTGCCGCGCGCTCGACTTCCCGCACCGCCAGTTCCGGCGCCTGCATCGGCAACTGGATGGTGCCGACGAACCGGCCGGGATGCTTCTGGCACACCGCAGAAGAAGCCTCGTTCCAGGCCTGCGCGAGCTTGAGGCCAAAGGCCGGCGGCGCCCAGTAGACCATCGGGTTGGTGAGCGACAGGACAAAGGTCTGGATCCCGCGCTTGTCCATCTCCTGCAGCACCAGGTCGGGCTGGACCATTAACGGCGGCATCGCCGATTTCGGCAAGACCCCGGGCAGCGAGAACACCGGGACGCCCTTCTCGTTACGCTCCATCTTGCCGCCGTTGGCGGCGGCTTCCCGGTCGAGCAGCGAAATGAATTCCTGCGGATACCAGTGCGCGTGCGTGTCTATGATCTGCATAGTGCGTGATTCGTGACTCGTGATTCGTGATTCGTGATTCGACCCTTTTGCCTTTTGCCTTTTACCTTTTGCCTTCAAATAGCCGGGCACCGGCTATTTTGCTATGCCCATTTCGGTCATGATGCCGCGGGTTGTGGTTGGTGAAGATGGTCGGGTTCCCGAGCAGGAGAATACCAGCCGCCACCCGCGCGCGTCACGCGCATCCGCCGTCGATAGGCAATTCCGTCCAAATAATGGAATGCGCCCGGTTGGCTGCGCCAGGACCGATCTGGTATCCTGATTCGACTATCCCCAGCCAAGGTGGAGGGCCGCATGAAATACCGCAAGAACGAAGCCAAGGAATACGCAAAGAAAGTCCTGAAGGGCGTATGGACCGCGCTGCCCACCGTCTTCACTCGCGACGACAGGATCGATGAGAAAGGCAACGCGACCAACCTCGAGCATTGCATCTCGGGGATCAAGCTCGAAGGCCACTACTGTATCGGCAACGTCGGCGAGTTCTGGTCCATGACCAATGAAGAGCGCATGCGCGTGGTCGAGATCAACGTCGACGTCGCCAGGGGCCGCATTCCCCTGATCGCCGGCTGCCACCACCAGAATCCCTACGAGGCGCTGAAGTTGACGCAGCACGCGCAGGCCGCCGGCGTGGATTTCGTGATTATCCTCACGCCGTACGTCGCCGCGCGCGGCGACGACGCGGTCTACGACTACTACAAGTTCATCGCGGACAAGGTGGACATCGGCATCGTCCTGTTCAACACCGAGGCCACCTACCCCATCTCCGCCAAGCTCGCCAAGCGGCTGGCAACCATCCCGAACATCGCCGGCTTCAAGCAGGGTGTCGGCAAGATGGCGCCGACCACCGCATTGCGCGACGCGATCGGCCACGAAGTGGAAGTGAGCGTTGCCGACGAGGCGCCGTGGTTCTACAACATCGCCATTGCGGGCGACCGCTGGCTGCTCAACTACTGCCCCCATCTATACCAGGTGCCGGGCTACCTGCCGGTCAACGATTACACGCGCGCGGCCTTCGCCGGAGACCTGAACAAGTCTGCCGAGATCTGCCGCAGCATCAACCCGCTGCGCTCGGTTCTCGCCAAGTGGATACCGGGCTACGGCAGCGGCGGCCGCATGGCGATCGCGGAGCAGAAGTTCTGGATGGAGTTGATCGGCATGGTGGGCGGGCCGGTGCGCACGCCCTGCGCCGAGATGACCGAGGACATGAAGGTGCAGATGCGCGCCGATCTCGAGGCAACCGGCCTGCCGGCGAAAGCCCGCGCGGGGGCACAGCAGAAGCGCGCCGCCTGATATCCCACGTCTTGCATGAAAAACGGCCGGGAATCCCGGCCGTTTTTTATTTCACCATCCCCAATTCGGTCAGAATGACCTTGGTGGCGGCGTATTCTTTTTCCATGTACTGGGTAAATTCCCGGCTGCGGAGGAAACGGCCGTCCCAGTTCTGCGCGTCCAGCTCGTTCTTCCACTCGTCGGTCGCGACCACCCGGGCCAGCACGTTCTCCCAGTAACCGACCTGGGCGGGTGTCAGCCCCTTGGGCCCGATGACCGCCCGCCAGTTCGACAGCGACACGTCTATCTCCTGCTCGCGCAACGTCGGAACGTTCGCCATCACGCCGGTCATGCGCTGCGTGTCGCCGATGGCGATGGCACGCACGGTGCCCGTCTTGATCTGCCCGATGACCGAAGGCACGGAACCGGCCACCATCTGGATATGGCCGCCCATGAGCGCGGTGATGGATTCAGCATTGGTCTTGAACACCACCACCCTCAGTTTCCTGGGATCGATGCCGCCAGCCTTCATCGCCATCGACAGCGTCAGGTGATTGGTGCCGCCGAGATTGCTGACGCCGAACGACATCGACTCGGGCCCGGCCTTCAGGCGCGCGATCAGGTCCTTGGCATTGCGCAGGGGCGAGTCGGCGCGCACCGTGAACACGGTGTATTCGTTGATCAGCAGCGCGACGGCCGTGAAGTCGCTGTAATGCTGCGGCGTGATGCCCATGATGTGGTTGGAAATCAGCGTCGGGTTGCCGATATCGAAGTAGTGGGCGTCGGCCGGGTGCGCCTGCAGGTAGGCCCGGGACAGGGTCTGGTTGCCGCCCGGCTTGTTGAGCACCGATACCGTAGTCGGGACCAGCTTCGCGTCCTGCATGATTCTCTGGATCATGCGCGCCACGCGGTCGTTGCTCCCGCCGGCCGCCGACGCAGTGACGATCTCCACCGGCTTGTCGGGCCGCCACGCGGCCTGGCCCCATGCAGTGCCGGCGGAAAAGACCAGAGCACCCGCTGCTGCGAGCGCCCAATAGTTCAGGCCTGATATTTCCTTCATAACCTCTCCTCGGTGTCAGCGGTTTTCTATTCGCGCAGCAGTAATTCCAGTGTCTGGGAACGGAACTCGCGCTGGTACAGCACGTAGATCACGCCCAGCGTCACGGCGATCATCAGCGCCGGGTGCAGGAACCAGGACATCGCGGCGACGCCGAAGTAATAGGCGCGCAGCCCCTGGTTGAAGTTGCGGTTGGCGAACGACACGATCGCGGCGATGCGGTCGGTGTGCACCGCGTACAGCTCGGGGTTCGGCGTCGGCTTCTTCGTGGCTCCCACCAGGATCGAGCAGAATCCGAACTGGCGGATCGACCAGGAAAACTTGAAAAACGCGTAAACGAAGATCATCAGCAGAACGAGGATCTTGAGCTCCCACACCCGCTCGCTCGCCTGCTGCGTGAAGGGCAGCTCCGCGACCACGCTCGCCGCCTTTTCGGCGTAGCCCATCAACGCCACCAGCGCGCCGAGGATCAGCATGGTGGTCGAGGCGAAGAACTGCGAGCTGCGCGTGAGATTGCGCATCACGTTGACGTCCACCATGCGGTTGTCACGACCCGCCATTTGCACCAGCCACTCGCGCGTGTAACGGTCCATTTCCCGGCCGAGGCGAGGCCGCGCCGTTTGGCTGTGGTCCGAGTACCACTGGTAGCCCGCCCACGCCGCCGCGAACAGCACGAGCGCGGCTGCATCCAGCCAGGTAAGCGGCAGCAAGGCGAAGAGACGGTCGAACGAGGTCATACGAACAGCGTCAGCACGCCGGTGTAGCCGTAGAGCCGGTTGTGCGAAATTTCGCCGTTGCAAAAGAAACCGACCAGCGGAAAATCGCCGAGCGTATCGCGGACCATGCGCAACTCCTCGGAATTGGGGCCGAACAGGCTCGCTCCCCTGCCCAGGCAGGAATAGTAGATGCCGCCGCGCGGGCGCGCGTACATGCCCTTGCGGATGCTCTCCAGCATGCGAGTCATGTCCTCGGTCGCGGTCTTCGAGTCGCGCCGGCAGAACATGACGCTCGAGCCCGGCTGCACCATCTCGCCGATGGCGACCAGCTTGTTGGCGGGATCAATGCCGACCAGGTTGCGCACCAGGTAGTCGCCGGTATCGCTGCCCGCGATCGGCAGACCGGCGAAGATGTGGCCGCCGAGGCGGTTCAGGTCGCGCGCTCCGGCCTCGCCGATATCTTCCTTGAACACTTCGAGCGCCGGACGTCCGTCGAGGCTGATGATGACGTTCTGCTGGCAGGTCGTGATCACGCGTTTGGGACCGATCGGCGAGCAGCCCTGGGTCAGGCGGGTAGCAATGGTGACGCTATCGGCGAACGACACTCCGGAGAGCCCCCCTTCCACCACGCCGTCCGCTACCTGCAGGTTATCCCGGCGCGAGCTGGTAAGCCCGCCCACCAGGAAGCCGCTCTCCACCTTGCCCGCGAGCTTCGCCACCAGGTCGCCGATATGACGGTTGCCGGGATCGGCGTGGACGATAGCGAAATTGGGCGCCGCGCCGCCGCACTTGAGCGCGACGTTGTCAACGTCAGCGGCGCTGGCGACGCCCGAGAACACGCGAAAGCTGTCCGGTTCGAAGTCACCCACCATCGCCGCGATCGCCGGCTCATCAAGATATTCACGGCCGCTGGCGCAAATGCCGAGGCCGACCGTGCCGACCCAGTGCGGCACGCCGGTCTTGCTGCGAAACAGCGCCAGGATGTCGCCGAGGTGGTCGGACAGCAGGTCGGTGACGTAGAGAAAGCCAAGGCTGGCCGCGCCCTCCCCCAGTTGCGCGAGGCAGGAGTTGGCCGCTTCGCGCCAGTCCTTCGCGTTGGCGTGGCCGTAACGGAAGTCCGGCATCAAAACACCAGTGTTGAGTTTTGAGTGTTTAGTTTTGAGTTTTGCGCATTAAGCGCCACGGCTGCAAACGAAATTCGCTCCATCCGTCCAGCCGACGGATTTATAATAGCAGTTAAAGTGGACGCAGCGTGGCGCCGCTCCAGCCGCCAGCCATGGCCGGGATATACCTATGACCGCGATTCACCTTGCTCCTGCAACCGAAGAAACCGGCGTACTCCTGCGCAAGAACGACCGTGGAGTCGTCACACTTACCCTGAATCGCCCCGACCAGTACAACGCGCTGTCGCTGGCACTGATTACCGAGCTGCAGGCGGCGGTTGCCGTGCTGGCCAGGGATGATTCGGCTCGCGTCGTGGTGATCGCCGGCGCGGGCAAGGCGTTCTGCGCGGGGCACGATCTCAAGGAAATCCAGGAGCACGCCAGCCGGGAATTCGAGAAGGATGTTTTCGAGCGTGCCCGGTGCCTGATGATCGCGCTCACCCAGTTGCCGCAGCCAGTCATCGCGCGCGTGCACGGATCGGCGTACGCCGCCGGCTGCCAGCTGGTCGCGCAGTGCGATCTCGCGGTGGCAAGCACGGAGGCGAAGTTCGCGACCTCGGGCGTGAACTACGGCGTGTTCTGCTCCACGCCGGGCGTGCCGCTGGCGCGCAATGTTTCCATTAAGCACGCGATGGAGATGCTGCTCACCGGAGAGCCGATCGACGCTGCGACCGCCCTCGCCCGGGGCCTCATCAACCGCGTGGTGCCGGCCGCCCGCCTCGATGAGGAAACGCAGGGACTTGCCCGATCGATCATGACCATATCACCGGCCGTCATCGCGGCCGGAAAGAAAACGTTTTACGAGCAGATCGACGAGGACCTCGTGCAAGCGTACCGCGTCGCCACGGCCGCGATGCTGGACAACCTGAAGACAGAGGACGGGAAGGAAGGAGTGGCGGCGTTTTCGGAAAAGCGAAAACCAAAGTGGAAGAACCGGTGAATGGTGAATGGTGAATAGTAAATGGTAAAAGCGCTCCTTCCCCCTCAGGGGGAAGGTTGGGATGGGGGTGGTTCACCCATTTTCCATTTTCTATTTCCTATTTCCTGTTCGCTACTGGAGCAATTGCGATGAAAACCGTTATTTACCTCCTGTCTATTTTCCCGCTCGCAGCGCTCGCGGGAGGCTCCAACTACGGCGTCGCGCCGGGTGCGCGCCCGGAACTCGCCGGCAAAGTGAGCGAGTGGCCGGTGCCGACGCCACGCTTCGCGCGCGATCCCGCGATCGCGCCCGACGGCAGCGTCTATATCGCGGTGATGACCGGCAACAAGGTCGCGCGCTTCGACACGAAGACGAGCACTTTCAAGGAATGGGACATGCCTCCGGGCCATCGCCCGCACGGGCTGCTGGTGGACAAGCACGGCATGGTGTGGACCACCGGCAACGGCAACGGCACCATCGGCAAACTTGATCCCGCCACCGGCAAGGTCACCGAGTTCAAGACGCCCTCCGGCGGCGGCGGGCCGCACACGCTCATCATCACCGACGATCAAAGCACCATCTGGTTCACGCTGCAAAGCGGCAACAAGGTCGCGAGCATTGATACCGGGACCGGCGCCATCCGGGAGTATCCCTCTTCCGGCGGGCCGTACGGGCTCTCGCTGGACCAGGCCGGCAACGTCTGGTTTTGCCGCATGGGCGACAACAGGATGGGCAAGCTCGACCCGAAGACGGGGCAGATGAGCGAAATGGACATGGGCCGCGGCTCGCGCCCGCGCCGCGTCGCGACGGCCCCCGACGGCATGCTGTGGGTGGCGCTCTACGGCAACGGCAAGATGGCGAAGCTGGATCCGAAGGCGATGAAGGTGGTGAAGGAATATCAACTGCCCGCCGGCGACGCCGGCCCTTACGCCATCACGGTGGACGGCGGCGGCGTGGTGTGGGTAAACGAGATCAACACCGACACCGTGGTGCGCTTCGATCCGAAGACCGAGCAGATGCGCGTCGTGCAACTGCCGTCGAACAACGTCGGCATCCGCAAGATGGTGACCGACGCGAGCGGGCGGTTGTGGTACATGGGCTCGCACAACGGCCGGC
>CAZCGD010000669.1:0-1616 GCA_964498105.1 uncultured Streptomycetaceae bacterium | reverse complement strand
GCGCTTGGCCTGGGCCAGGGCGGCATACAGCTGGCGCAGATCGCTACCGACGTTACTTTCAATCTCCCCAATTCGCGCGAGCACGAGATCGAGGCCGACCGAGTCGGCGTCGAGCTCGCGGCGCGCGGCGGCTACGATCCGCGCGCTGCGGTCACACTGTGGCAGAAAATGGGGCAGGCGGGCGGCGGGGCACCGCCGCAATTCCTCTCCACTCACCCTTCGCCGCAGAACCGCGCGAGCGACCTTACGAATTACGCCGCACGCGTGATGCCGTTATACGAATCAGCGCGTAGGCGCTGATTCCAGCCGTCAGCCGCCAGTTGGCAGCAACTGTCCACTGCCCACTTTCCGCTGCAAACTGCCCACTGCAAACTGCAAACTAATCCAGCACGTGTGATACCAGCCCGTCGGCCAGCTTGGGTTCAAACCAGGTGGACTTCGTCGGCATGACTTTGCCCGCCTCGGCAACTGCCATCAGGTCCTCCATGCGCGTGGGATGGAGGGCGAAAGCGGCAGTCATTTCGCCGCTCTCTACGCGCTTCTCCAGTTCCGCGAGGCCGCGGATGCCGCCGATGTAGTCGATGCGCTTGTCACGGCGCAAGTCCTTGATGCCCAGGATGGGCCCTAGCAGGTAATCTGACAGCAGTATCGCGTCATGGCGCGCAACGGGATCGTTGACGGGAATCAGCTCGTGGCGGATCGTCAGGCGATACCACTGGCCCGCGAGATACAGGCCGAATTCGCCCGGCCTGGCCGGCTTCACGGGTGTGGGGCTGTTCTTCACGGAAAAGTTTTCCCGCACACGCGCCAGGAAAGACCCGGCGTCCATGCCGTTCAAGCCGGCGACGACGCGGTTGTAGTCCAGAATCTGCAACTGGTGGTGGGGGAAGATCACGGTCAGGAAGGTGTTGTAGTTTTCCTCCCCTGTGTGGCGCGGATTGGCGGCGCGGCGCGCTGCTGCGACGCGCAAGGCCGCCGCCGAGCGGTGGTGGCCATCGGCGATGTAGAGGGCGGGCATCGCGTCAAAGGCCCGAGTCAGTCGCGCCTGGAGTTCAGCGTCGCGCACCACCCATAAGGAGTGGCGCACGCCACCGTCGGCGGTGGCGTCCGCGTCGGGTGCGCCGGCCGAGCAGCGGGCGAGAATGTCGTCCACTTCCCGCGAGCTTGGATAGGCGACCATCACCGGACCGGTCTGGGCATTCAGGGCGTCAATCTGGCGCACGCGGTCGTTTTCCTTGTCCGTTTGCGTGTGCTCGTGCTTGCGGATGCGGTTCACGTCGTACTCCGCGAGCGAGGCCGCCGCCACCAGGCCGGTCTGCGTGTGCTTGCCCATGATCAGGCGGTACGCGTAGTAACAGGGCGCCGGGTCGCGGATGAGGATGCCCTTGCGCATCATGAGCCCCAGGTTTTCCGCTGCCTTGGCGTAGACCTGGGGCGCGTAGGGATCGGCGCCCATCGGCAGGTCGATCTCCGGCTTGGAAATGTGCAGGAAGCTCCATGGCTTGCCGGCGGCGCGAGCGCGCGCTTCGTCGCTGGACAGCACGTCGTAGGGAGGGGCGATGACTTCGGCGGCACGGCCGGACGCCGGGCGCAGGCCGGCAAAGGGTCGGATCAGG
>CAZCGD010000668.1:0-5736 GCA_964498105.1 uncultured Streptomycetaceae bacterium | reverse complement strand
CCAACATCAGCCCGCGATGCCGCATGGTCCAGCGCAGCGTCGTGCCGTAAAAATCCCGGGCGGCGTCGAACATGTGCTCAAACATCTGGTAAACACGGCCGTGATTATGCGTCGGCTTGAGCAACAGGCTGCACAGCATGGGCGTCATCGAAAGCGACACGGCGCCCGAGATCAGCACCGCCATGCCCACCGTGACGGCAAACTCCCGGAACAGGCGCCCGAGCAGTCCTTCCATGAACAGGATGGGTATGAATACCGCCGCCAGCGATACCGTCATCGACAGCACGGTAAAAAAGATCTCCTTCGAGCCGTCCAGCGCCGCCTGCATTCGGTCCTTGCCCATCTCCATGTGGCGGGTAATGTTCTCCAGGACCACGATGGCATCGTCGACGACGAAGCCGACCGCCAGGATGATCGCCATCATCGACAGATTATTAATGCTGAAGCCCAGCAAGTACATTGCGCCGAACGTTCCGATGACCGACGTCGGCAGAATCAGCGCGGTAATCAGGGTGGAGCGTGCATTGCGCAGGAAAGCCAGTATGACGAACACTACCAATATCATGGAGAGCATCAGGTGGAACTGCACTTCGTTGATGGACGACTGGATGAACTCCGCGCGGTCGTTCACGACGTTGAACCTGACGCCGGGTGGCGCTTCGCGCTCGATTTCAGGAAACTGCGCCCGTATCTTCCTCACGATCTCGACCGTATTGGAGCCCGGCTGGCGGTAGATGGCGAGCAGAATGCACCGTTCGTCGTTGAGCCAGCTCTTGACCCTCAGGTTCTCGATGCTGTCCTCGGCGCGCCCGACGTCCGACAGCCTGACCGGCATGCCGTCCTGGTAGGCGACGATCAACTCATTAAAGTTCTGTGCGCGCTGCAGTTTTCCGGAGGACTTGACGGTGAAATTGCGAGTCGATCCTTGCAACACGCCGGACGGGAGATTGCTGTTGGCGTTCTGGATGGCGCTCACTACCTTGTCCAGGCCCAGGCCCCGCTTCGAGAGCGCTTCGGGGTCGAGATAGACCCGCACCGCGAACTTCTGCGAGCCGAACACCACTACCTGCGCGACCCCAGTCAATGTCGACAGGCGCTGCGCGACCTGGGTATTGGCAAAGTCGTCGAGTTGCTGGAGCGGCAGCGTCTGCGCGCTCAATGCCAGGAAAATGACGGGCGCATCCGCCGGGTTCAACTTGCGCAACGAGGGGGGGTCGACGCCGTCCGGCAGCCGCCGCATAGCCTGCGAAATGGCTGTCTGCACGTCCTGCGCCGCCGAGTCTATATCGCGCTCCAGGCTGAACTGCAGCGTGATCCGGGTGCGTCCCGGCGTGTTGACCGAATTCATGGTCTCGACGCCGGAAATCTGGCTGAACTGGCGCTCGAGCGGGGTCGCGACCGTCGAGGCCATGATTTCCGGATTGGCGCCCCGCAATTCGGCATCGACGCGGATCGTCGGGAAATCCACGTTGGGCAGCTCGTTGACCGGCAGGGTGCGGAACGCGATGATCCCGAAGATGACGATGGCCGCAACCAGTACTGTAGTCGCGACCGGCCGCTCGATGAAGATTTTTGAAAGATTCATGGCAATCAACCCTCTGCTTTTTTCGCCTCGGCCTTACCTTCATCTTTCTTGCCGCCCTTGCCCTTCTTGCCCTTGCCCTTCTCTCCGGCGCCTTCCGATCCGGCCAGACGCACCGTAGCACCCGGCTGCAGGGCTTGCGGAATCTCGGTGATGACACTGTCGCCTGCCTTGATGCCCGACGCGATGACAATCTCACTGCCGAGCTGGCGCGAGATCTTGACCGGCTGCACCACTACCTTGCTGTCCGGGTCGATCAGGTAGACGAAGCTGCCGTCCTGCCCGGGCTGGACAGCGGCTTCAGGTACCACGACTGCGTCCGGCTCGATTCTGAGCACAATGCGCACGTTCACGAACTGTCCTGGCCACAGCAGCTCGCTTTTGTTGATGACGCTCGTCTTCAGCAGGACCGTCCCGGTCTGCGCCGTCACCGTATTGTCGATGAACACCAGCTTGCCCTCAGCAGCCGCAGGGGCGGTTCGGTCCGGCAGTATTTCTATCCGCATGTCCTTCTCGTTCTGGTAGCGACGGACTTCCTCCAGCTGGCGCTCCGGGATGCTGAACGATACCAGGATGGGATCGGTGCTGTTGATAGTCACGAGCGGCACCCCCCCGCCTGAAGTGGGAACCAGGTTTCCCGGCTTGATTGCAAGCGTTCCGGTCCGCCCCGCAATGGGGGAAAAGATGCGCGAGAACTCGAGCTGGATGCGCGCCTGCTCGACCATCGCCTTGTCGGCCGCGACCGTGGCCTCCAGCGATTTCGTCGAAGTTACCGCGACGTCGAACTCCTGTCGCGTAATAAATTCCCGCTTGAGCAGGGGCTCGAGGCGCTGCTGCTGAACCTTGGCGTTTTCCAGCTGCGCCACGTCGCGGGCCAGCTGGGCCTGCACCTGCTGGTATGAGGCCTGAAAAGTGCGTGGATCGATCTGGAACAATTGCTGTCCTGCCTTGACCTTGTCGCCCTCCTTGAACATGACGCCCTGGAGCACGCCCGATACCTGCGCCCGAACCTGCACGCTGTGCTCGGGTTCCACCGTGCCAACGGCCTCGATCAGCACCGGCATCGGCTTCGCGATCGCGGTAGCAGCCTTCACGACCAGCGTTCCGCCGCGCCCCCCTTTGCCGCCCTTGGCGCCCTTGCTTTCAGCGGCCCGCGGGACTTCCCGCTGCTGCTGCCACCACCAGGCGCCGAAGCCGCCTGCGGCCAGGGTGATGAATATCACCGCCATCCAGAGTCTTTTCATTGTGTCCGCACTGGGTACGTTGACCTGTCGCTTACGCCTATCGCGAAGTTCAGGCGGGCGACTGCCGTGAACCAGTCGAGAAAGGATTGTATCCGCTGCACGCGCGCGTTCGATTCCTCCACCTGCGCGGTGATCAGGTCCAGCAGCGAGCCGAAACCGGACTGATAACGGGCGAGCGTTGCCTCCGCCGTCTGCTGGGCGGCCCGCACCTGCACCTCGGTCGAGGCCACTCCGCCGGCCGCCGTTTGCACGTCATAGTAGGACTGCCATACATCCAGTTCCGTCTGGCGATACAGTATGTCGCGAGACGCTTCGGCCTGCGCCGCCCTCGCCTCGGCCTGGCGCACAGTATAGGTTTGGTTAAACCCGGTGAAGATTGGAATCCTGAGATTGAGCAGGATGCTGTTCGTGTCCGTGAATGGACGGTCCCCGTTGTAAAAATTTCGCCCCGTTACCGCATCAACAGTGATCGACGGCCGCCCGCTCTTGGCGGCCGCATCGGCCTGCGCGCGCGCCGCAAGCGTCTGGGCTTCCGCCGCAACCAGATCGGGCCGGTTAAGCTTGGCGCGTTTGAGAATCTCATCCAGGGACTCGGTGATCTCATGTATGCGTGGTGCGCCCTCGAGGGTCTGCACCTTTAGCATCGCGTTTACCGGCAGGCCGACCGCGGATGCCAGCGCCCCGCGTGCTTTCTCCAGTTCGCCACGACTGCGTGTCAGATTGAGCTGCCCCTGCGCCACCTGTGTTTCTGCACGGTACACGTCGGCCATCGTCGCGAGCCCTCCCTCCCGACGGCGCTGCGACGCGTCCAGCGAAGTACTCACGCTTTTTAGAAACAATGCGTTCGCCTGCACCAGCCGCTCGGTGCCAAGCATCCGGAAATAAGCCTGCTCCACCTGGAACACCACGTCCTGGAGGACCCGGTTCTGTGTCAGCGCCGCCGCCAGTGCCTGGTATTCCACCGCCTGCACGCGGCTGTCTCCAACCCCGAAATCAAACAGGAGGTAGGACAAGGTCACGGCCGGTCCGTAACGCGTGAGCCACGGGTTCTGGTTTCCGGTCTGGCTGCCCGATTCGCTGCGCTGGCCGCTGATCGAGCCGGTGATCTGGGGGAAATCGTCCGAGCGCTCGATACCGATCGCCGCCGCAGCCGCCCGCGCCGCGTACCAAGCCTGCCGGGTCTTCGGGTTGTTCTGCAGTGCGAATTCCGTCAGTTCCGGCAGGGTAAATAGCCGGTCTGCGGACGGCGAGGGTGTGCCAGGGGGGTCAGGAACCCGCGGCAGCTCGACGGGAGATTGCCATCGGACACCGGGAGATGACGGCACGTAACGCCCAGTATCGAAAGGGTCCCTGGTTGACGCCTCTGGTGTGGCAGCAGCGGCCGGCATAGCAACGGCCATAGCCAACAGCAGCGCTCTCAGGCAGTTCAAATACAAGACCAGAATGAGCCCCTCCGAGAACCCGTGGATAACCGCTGCTGCCGGGTCCTCCGAAAGGTTTCTTGTTATCCGGCGATTCCAAAAGCAGACAAACGTGAGTCGGCAAATCATAACATACCGTTTTTTCCGCGCTAGCCCCGCTAGTTAGGCCATATTCCGAATCTTATGCGGGAAGGTAATACAGCTATTACCCGGCTGTTCAACGTGAGGGCGAATTTCGCCTTGCGCTCGTGCTAACCTCTTGCCAATAAACAAAATTTGTTTTCAACCGGGGAATCCGAGCACTACTCACCTCTACTACTGCGAGTTCAGGAATGAATGTGGCGGAAACAGCCGTAGAAAAAGGACTGAAGCAGCCAGCGCCGGCGATCCACCTGGCGCGCCATCCGGTCGTCACCGCGTTGGTGGCCGCTGCATCGGGGGCTGCCCTTGCCCTCTTCCCGCCAGTCAGCCAGGGGCAAACAATCAAGACGCAAGAACACGCGATCCGCGTAGTGAAGTTGGTCGAAGGGCTCGAACACCCATGGGGACTAGCTTTCCTGCCCGACGGCAGGATGCTGGTAACGGAACGCCCGGGCAGGCTCCGGATCGTCGGCAAGGACGGCAAGCTCGATCCCCAGCCCGTCGCCGCTCTGCCGGCAATCGCCGCCCACGGCCAGGGCGGATTGCTGGACGTCGCGCTGCATCCGAGCTTTCCGCAGAACGGCCTCGTCTACCTGTCCTATGCCGCGCGCGGGGCAGGCGGCTTCGGCACTGAGGTCGCCCGGGGCCGGCTCGTTGGCTATCGTCTCGAGAACGTGGAGGTGATCTTCCGCCAGCAGCCCAAGGGCAGCACCGGCCGCCATTTCGGATCGCGACTCGTGTTCGACCGTGAAGGCTTTCTCTACATCACGCTCGGCGATCGCGGCGAGATGGAGCGTGCCCAGAAAGCGGACGATCATGCCGGGTCCGTCATCCGCTTGCACGACGATGGGCGCGTCCCCGCCGACAATCCATTCGTCGGCAAGACGGGCTGGAAGCCCGAGAAATACACGCTCGGCAACCGTAACCTGCAGGGCGCCGCTTTGCACCCTCGTACTGGCCTGCTATGGACCCACGAGCACGGGCCGCAGGGCGGCGACGAAATCAACGTGATACGCCCCGGCGTCAACTACGGGTGGCCGGTCATTACCTACGGCGTCAACTACGGCATCGGCACGAGGATCGGTGAGGGCACGCAAAAAGTCGGCATGGCGCAACCGCTGCATTACTGGGTACCCTCGATCGCGCCATCCGGCATGGCCTTCTACACGGGCGATCGCTTCCCGCGCTGGAAGGGCGATCTTTTCGTCGGTGCGCTACGCCCCGGTTTTCTCGTACGCCTCAAGCTGGACGGTGAAAAAGTCGTGCGTGAAGAACGCCTGTTGCAAGGCGTGCTCGGCCGCATCCGCGACGTGCGTAACGGCCCCGATGGCTACCTCTATCTCCTCAA
>CAZCGD010000667.1:0-3899 GCA_964498105.1 uncultured Streptomycetaceae bacterium | reverse complement strand
CGGATGCGCTCATCGAGCTGCCGGCTCGACCGCGCGACCTTGGGAAACGAGTCGCGCCGCGTCCACGGCCGGCACGCGTCGATGACGACGCGCGCGTTCAGCCGGCGCTCCTCTTCCGGGTAGCTCATCGGGTCGAGCGTGGTGCTCCAGCAGCCGCGCAGGATCTCGAGGTCCTCGCGCGCGTCCACGCGCGTGCACAGCGACCAGATCACGTCGTTCATGTTGGCCGGGTCGATGTCGTCGTCCACCACGATGACGTACTTGTTGCAGTAGGCGCCCGCGTGGCATTGGGAGGCGACCAGTCCCGCCTGCTTCGCGTGGCCGGGGTACATCTGCTTGATGGAAACGGTCAGCCACATGCGGCTGCCGCCCGCCTCGTGCGCCCACACGCCCTGCACGCCGGGGACACCCGCGCCCTCGAGCTGCCGCCAGACCGCGGCGCAGCGATAAGTTCCGCGATAGAACGTGTCGTCGCACGGCGGCACCGCCGGCACGGCGCCGAGCACGATCGGGTTGTTGCGATGCATGAAGGTCTCGATGCGGATGACCGGCTGCATTTCCTTGCCGCCGGCGTAGTAGCCGGTCCATTCCCCGAACGGGCCTTCCTCGATCCGGTCGTTGGGCGAGATGAAGCCCTCGAACGCAATTTCGGCGTTGGCGGGAATCGGCAGCCCGGTCTGCGGGCCGAGCACGACCTCGACCGGTTTCCCCATCATGCCGCCGACGGCGTCGTACTCGTTCTTGCCGTAGGGGATCTCGATGCCGGCGATCGAGAACAGCATCGGGTGCATGCCCGCGATCACGGCGATCGGGCAGCGCTCCCCGCGCTCGTGGTAGCGGCGCATCAGGATGTCGCCGTGCTTGCCCTTGGAGATCATGACCGACGCGATCTTCGGATCGTCGTACACCTGCACGCGGTAGGCGCCGTAGTTGATCCAGCCCGAATCCGGGTCCTTCATGATGACCATGCAGCCGGTGCCGAGGTAGGGGCCGCCGTCGTCCTCGTGCCATTTCGGCGTGGGAATTTTCGCAAGGTTGATGTTCTTGCCGGTGGCGACGTTCTCGAATACCGGGCCGGTCTCGAGGACGACGGGCGGAATGGACTTGGCTTCGCCCAGGTACTGGCGCCAGTATTTGACGAGGTCCATCTCCGTGGCATCGGCAGGCAGGCCGAAGGTCAGCGCGATCTGCTTCACGCCCATGAGAATGTTCGCCGCCACCCGGTAGCCGCGGGGATAGCCGGGGATGTCGTCGAAGAGCAGCGTCGGGCGCCCCGTCTGCCGCTGGTAGATATCGACGATGCCGCCGATTTCTTCCATGCGCTCGGCACCGCTCACGCGCTGCAGCAGGCCCGCCGCTTCGATTTGCGCGAGCCAGTCTCTGAGGTCCGGGTTAGCCATGAATAATCCTCTCGTGGGTGACTTGAAGCGGTTCAGTAGTCGGCTTCGATCTTCATCGTGCGGACGATTTCGGACCAGCGCTGATGGTCGGCCCGCATCATCGCATTCAGCTCTTCGGGTGTGCTGCCGGCCGCTTCGGCGCCGCCCGCCACGATACGCTCGGTGCCGTACGGCGACCTGATGATGGCGACGACCGCCTGGTTAATCGCGCTGACGACAGGGCGGGGCGTTCCTGCCGGCGCGAGGATCCCGTTCCAGCCATTGGTGGAAAAGCCGGGCACGCCCGATTCGGCAACGGTCGGCACGTCCGGCATCGTGCCTATGCGCCTGGCATCGGTGCTGGCCAGCAGTCTCAGCCTTCCCGACTTGATGTGGGGGACCGCGGGGAGGGGGTTCACCACCATGACGTGGACCTGGCCGGACAGGGTATCGGCCAGCGCGGGGCCGGTGCCTTTGTAGTTGACGAACAGCATCTGCATTCCCGTCAACCGCTTCAGCAGCTCGCCGGAGAGATGTCCCATGCCGCCCAGCCCCGACGAGGTGAAATTCAACTGGCGGGTCTTGCTCACGGCCACCAGTTCGCGGACCGATTGCGCCGGCACGGAAGGATGCACGACCAGCAGATAGGACTGCGAAGCCGTCTGTACGATGCCGGCGAAATCCTTGATGGTGTCGTAAGGGGATTTCTTGTAGACCAGCGGCGCAGTGATAAACTCGACCGAAATCATCGCCAGCGTGTAGCCGTCGGGCGTTGCCCTGGCCACGATCGAGCTGCCGACCATGCCGCTCGCGCCGGGGCGGTTGTCCACGATCACCGGCACGCCCCAGCGCTCGTTGAGGGGTTGCTGGATGAGGCGCGCAATGAAATCGAGTCCGCCGCCGGGCGCGTAGGGTACGATGATGCGCACCGGCTTGGTGGGGTAACCGGCGCCAGATTGCCCCGGCCCGATTTGTGCGGTCGCGTCGAGCGTTCCCCCGCTCAGCCCGGCGCAAACAAGAATAGCGGGCAGCAGGCGTTGGCGCATGATCATCCTGGACTCCTCTTTGCGTGTGGCGTGGCACGCGTGTCGAGTTGATCGCCGCCAGATGCTACTGTAGAGTTTGCCGGGATTGTATCCGAACTAGATAAGGATTTTGTCGGGCTGGGTTCCGACAAGATCCTGGGAGAACACGATGGCGGGCGACAACGGTACTTCCCGGGCAAAGGCGGTCGCCCGCTACGGCGACCTGAGGGGGTGGATCGAGCAGGTGGACAAGCTGGGCGAGCTCCTGCGGGTGAGCGGCGCGCACTGGGACGCCGAGATGGGGAGCATCACCCAGATGCTCACGGAGAAGAGCCGGGGCAATGCGCCGGCGCTGCTGTTCGACGACATCCCCGGCTATCCGAAAGGCTATCGCACGCTGTACGGGCATTTCTCGTCAGTCCGCCGCGTTGCTCTGACGCTCGGCCTGCCGCTCGACTACGAGCGCAAGGTGGACATCGTGAAGCAGTATCACGCGCGCATCCAGAGCATGAAGCCGCTGCCGCCGCGCTACGTGAAGAGCGGTCCGGTGCTGGAGAACGTCGTTGAGGGCAGCAAAGTGGACGTTTTGAAGTTTCCGGTGCCGCGCCATCACGAGAAGGACACCGCGCGCTACATCGGCACGGCCAATTGCGTCATCACGCAGGATCCCGACGCGGGCTGGTTCAACCTCGGCTGCTATCGCAACCAGGTCTACGACGGCAGGACCATCGGCTGCCAGATCACCGAGGGCAAGCACGGCCGCATCCACCGCGACAAGTACTTCGAGCGCGGGCAGTCGATGAAGGTGGTGGTGCTGGTGGGCCACGACCCGCTGCTCTTCATGCTGGCCGCGAGCCCGCTGCCCGAGGGCGTGAGCGAGCTGGATTTCGCCGGCGGCTTGCGCGGCGAGCCGGTCGATGTGATACGCGGCCCCTACACCGGCTTCCCGATTCCGGCGCACGCCGAGATCGCGATTGAAGCCGAGGCGGTTCCCGGTAAGGTCAGGGACGAAGGGCCCTTCGGCGAATGGATGGGGTATTACTCGGATGACACGGTGCCGCGGCCGTACCTCGAGGTGAAGACGATACTGCATCGGAACAACCCGATCCTCACCTGCGCCCCGCAGCACAAGCCGGTGGACGAGACGGGGTTGCTCAAAGGAATCGCGGGTTCCGCGCAGATTTGGCGCGCGCTCGAAGCCTCCGGATTACCCGACATCCTCGGCGTGTGGAACCACGAAGGCGGGCCCGCCACGCGTTTCACCGTGATCCAGATCAAGCAGCGCTATCCGGGGCACGCGCGCAACGTGCTGCACGTCGCGTCGAACTGCCAGGGCGGGGCGTACGCCGGGAAATGGACGGTGGTGGTGGACGAGGACGTCGATGCCGGCGATCTCGACCAGGTGCTGTGGGCGATGTGCACGCGCTTCGACCCGGTGACCGACATCGATCTCATCCAGAAAGCGTGGGCCTCGAAGCGCGACCCGCTGTACCTG
>CAZCGD010000666.1:0-3898 GCA_964498105.1 uncultured Streptomycetaceae bacterium | reverse complement strand
CCAGGTGTGGGAGAACTTCAGGGAACCGTCCGAGTTCCTGGCGCATCTCAAGTACAAGGCCGGGCTGCCGCCGGATTTCTGGGACACGGACGTTCGCCTCTCGCGCTACACGGTGTTCAAGTGGCGCGAAGTTGAGGGATGAGGGATAAGGAATGAGGGATAAGACAAGCACCAAATGCTAAGCACCAAACGTTTGGAGTTTGGAATTTGAGTTTTGTTTGGGATTTGGAGTTTGGGATTTGGAGTTTGAGATTTATGAGAGATGAGGGATGAGGGATGAGGGATGAGGGATGAGGGCGAACGACTCAAAACGTCTTTTATTCCTCGATCTGGCATGAGCGAAAGCGCATATCCGGGGCGGTGGTGGCACATGCTAGAGGACGGCCGCATGCAATGCGACCTGTGCCCGCGTGATTGCCGGCTGCACGAAGGGCAGCGCGGGGCGTGCTTCGTACGCATGCGCGAGCAAGACCGCATGGTACTGACCACCTACGGCCGCTCGTCCGGATTTTGCATCGACCCGGTCGAGAAGAAGCCGCTTAATCACTTCTATCCCGGCTCGAGCATCCTGTCTTTCGGCACCGCGGGCTGCAACCTCGCCTGCAAGTTCTGCCAGAACTGGGACATCTCGAAGTCGCGCGACATGGACCGTCTCGCCGACGAGGCCTCCCCGGAAGCGATCGCCGAGACCGCGATTGCCAACGGTTGCAAGAGCGTCGCCTTCACCTACAACGACCCGGTGATCTTCGCCGAGTACGCGATGGACATCGCGGATGCCTGTCACGAGCGTGGCATCCAGGCCGTAGCAGTCACCGCGGGTTACATTCACGATGCGCCGCGGCGCGAGTTCTACGCAAAGATGGACGCCGCGAACGTCGATTTGAAGGGCTTCACCGACGAGTTTTACTTCAAGCTGTGCGCGGCGAAGCTCAAGCCCGTGCTCGACACGCTGGTCTACCTCGAGCACGAAACCGACGTGTGGTTCGAGATCACCACGCTGCTCATCCCCGGCAAGAACGACTCGAGCGAGGAAATCGAAGCCGAGTCGAAGTGGATCATGAAGGAGCTGGGCCCCGACGTGCCGCTGCACTTCACCGCGTTCCACCCGGATTACAAGATGACTGACATCGCCGCGACGCCGGCCGCGACGCTGCGCCGCGCGCGCGACATCGCCCTCGCCGAGGGGCTGCATTACGTCTTCACGGGAAACGTGCACGATGCCGAAGGCGGCACGACCTACTGCCCTGGCTGCAAGTCACCCCTCATCGTGCGCGACTGGTACCGCATCGACGATTACCGCGTCACGCCCGACGGGAAATGTCCCGACTGCGGCGGCGCGGTCGCCGGCCGCTACGAGAAGTTCACGCGCGCGTTCGGGCCGAAGCGTATCCCCGTCGCAATACACCGCCCTGCATAAAACTGAACCGCCGAGGCGCAGAGAAAAGCATCACGCCGAAAATTAACGATACCCACACCGGGCAGGGGAAAACCATGAAGAAACTCGCTTTATTGGGAATGCTGGCGATGGCGGGCCTTAGTGCGCTGGCGGTACGCAGCGAGCCGCTGGTGCCTCAAGATGCGCAGCCTTACAGCGCGGACCTTCTACCTCGCGTGCGCCGGGCCGCTGCGACGATTCCTGGCGCGCAGCCCTCACGCATCAACTACGTCAAGCTTGCCGAGAGCCACCGGCCGATGGCGGACGTCATCGATGGCGGCTCGAAGGAGAACTACATTTCCGCGCGCACCGCGTTCCAGGTGGTGTACCCGTCCGGTTGGGTCATGATCGACTCGGGGATGGATCAGGCAGTTCACAAGTTTTTCGGATTTGGGCGCGAGGAACCCTACTGGCCCGAGCGTAACGCAGCGGTACAGGAAGCGCTAAGGAAGGCGACCCTGGTTGTTATCACCCATGAGCACGGGGACCACGTCGCCGGGGTGATCCGCTCGGATTCACGCAAGGAGATCGCGGCAAAGACAATGCTCACGCGCGAACAGGTGCGCACCCTCACCCTTTATCCACAGCTGCCGGATATCCGCTTGACACCCGAGACGGCCCGGGACTACATCGTCGTCGACTACGAAATCTATCTTCCGGTTGCGCCGGGGATAGTCCTGATCAAGGCGCCGGGCCATACGCCCGGTCACCAGATGGTCTACGTGCGTCTCGACTCGGGACGCGAGTATCTTTTTATTGGTGACGTCGGCTGGACTCTTGACAGCGTGACGCAGCTAAAATTACGACCCGCCATCACGATGCGGCGCATCAACGAATATGCCCCGGCACTCATGCACCAGTTGCGCTGGATTAAGGACGTGATGGACCAGGAACGGCTCATCGTGATCCCGAGCCATGACGACAAGCTGTTGCAGGACCTCGCCGCGAAGCAACTCATCGGCGAGCAGTTGCTGCTGCGCTAGCGTCGCACTCGCATGCCCATCGCCGCGCTGTGCAATACGCTGTGTGCGGCTGAGGGCAAGGAGCGGAAAATCCGCAGCGGGATCTTGTTCCAGCGCGATGGATCCATGGGAATGCGCAAACTCGAATATTCGAGCCTGGCCCTTTCGGTTTAGCAGGCCGTGGCTAGCCAAGGTATGATGATCCAGGTCCGATTCCAGGGAACCATTCAATCGCGCTGATAACGCGTTCATCGCCAACTCAAGGAGGACTCCATGAAGCACGCAGTTCATCTGTTCCTGACTCTGGTTTTGTCATGCGCCGCAGCGGGCGCCGCCGCAGCGGACGCCGCGGCAGGCTATCCCACCCGGCCGATCCGGTTCATCGCGCCGTTCGTGGCCGGCGGTCCCAGCGACACGCTCTCGCGGCTGCTCGCACAGAAGCTCACCGAAAGCTGGGGCCAGCAGGTCATTGTGGACAACCGCGGAAGCGCGGGCGGGATCGTCGGCTTCGAGCTGGGCGCCAGGGCGGCACCGGACGGATACACGCTGCTGCTCGCCAACGGGGCCGGGCTCACGATCAACCCGAGCGTGTATCTCAAGCTGCCATACGACCCCAATAAGGACTTTCAGCCCATCACGCAGATCACCTCCGGCGCGTATTACATGGTGATCAATCCCTCGGTCCCCGCCAAGTCCGTGAAGGAATTCATCGCTCTCGCCAAGGCCAAGCCGGGGGGCCTCAATTTCGCGGCGACCGGAACCAATAACCTGCTGGCGGCGGAGCTGTTCAACTACATGGCCGGCATCAAGACGGTGGCCGTGAACTACAAAGGGACCGGGCAAGCGGTCGGTGCGGTGGTGGGCGGCGAAGTGCAGATGATGGTCATGAGCCCGCTGATCGCCATACCGCAGATCAAGGCGGGAAAGTTGCGTGCCATCGGCCTGACGGGATCGAAGCGCAGCCCCGCCCTGCCGGAAGTGCCAACTATCGCAGAATCCTTGCCTGGCTATGAAAATATTACCTGGCACAGCGTAGTGGTGCCCGCCAGGACGCCCAAGCCGATCGTCGCAAAGCTCTCGAAAGAGCTCATGAGAATCATCAAGAATCCGGATATGCAGGCGCACTTCGCCCAGCAGGGCCTCGATGCCGTGGGCTCAACGCCGGAGGAGCTCGCCACCCTGATCAAGAAAGAGCAAGTGGAGTACGCAAATCTGGTGAAGCAGATCGGGCTCAAGCCTCAATAGGCCACAGCTGTTCCAGGTTCCAGGTTCCAGGTTCCAGGTTCAAGGTTCAAGGTTCAAGTCGTGTCCTTCGTGGTTTAAGATTTGGACTGCCCAGGGGAGGCGTCATGAGCGTACAGTTGCACCGTAGCAGCATCGTGTTCCGCATCGCCGGCGTTCTTGCCATGCTGGCTTCCGGCATCGCGTTCGCGCAGCCGTATCCGGCGAAGCCGATCGAGATTACCGTGCACACCTCTGCCGGCAGCGGCGGCGATGTCGT
>CAZCGD010000665.1:0-10365 GCA_964498105.1 uncultured Streptomycetaceae bacterium | reverse complement strand
GGACTGCTGCCGCACCTCGCGCCGCCTCGGCGGCGAGGACGTGAAAGTCATCGTGCGCTCCGGCTACGAAGAGATGAAAGCGTCGCCGTGGGAAAAGGAAGACGCCGTGCACGAGGGCATTCCCATCCTCAATTACCTGGTACCCCGGACCTTCGTCCATGCCAGCGGCAAGCTGACCGGGATGACCTTCGAGAAGGTGAAGGCGGTCTACGACGGGGAGGGAGAAAAGCGGGGCCGCCGCCTCGTGCCGACCGGCGAACCCGACCAGCATTTCGAGTGCGACGACGTCCTGATCGCGGTCGGGCAGGAGAACGCTTTTCCGTGGATCGAGCGCGACATCGGCATCGAGTTCGACACCGGGGGCATGCCGGTGGTGGACAAGGTCACCATGCAATCCACGCTGCGCCACGGCCTCTTCGGCGGCGACGCGGCGTTCGGTCCCAAGAACATCATCTGGGCGGTCGCCCACGGTCACGACGCGGCGATTTCGATCGACAAGCTGTGCCAGGGCGAGGACGTGAAGGAGCGCCCATCGCCGCTCACCAACCTCATGTCGCAGAAGATGGGCATCCACGAGTGGAGCTACGACAACGACATCTCGATCGCCAACCGCTACAAGGTGCCCTGGCGCGACAAGAAGGTGACGCTGAAAGACATCAAGGTCGAAGTCGAAATGGGCTTCGACCTCAAGACCGGCTTCGCTGAAGCGCAGCGCTGCCTGAATTGCGACGTGCAGACGGTGTTCACCAGCAAGCTCTGCATCGAGTGCGATGCCTGCGTCGACATCTGCCCCATGGATTGCATCACCTTCACCCCGAATGCCGAGGAACAGGTTCTGCGGCAGCAGTTGAATGCGCCGGCCAACATCTTGTCGCAGGACATCTACATCGCGGACGGGTTGAAAACCGGGCGCATCATGGCCAAGGACGAAGACGTGTGCCTGCACTGCGGGCTGTGCGCCGAGCGCTGCCCGACCGGAGCCTGGGACATGCAGAAATTCCTGCTCGACATGACCCTGGCGGGGCCGGGATGTCGCACCCCGAAGAGAAAGGCCGCATGAAGGGTTTCATATGAGTTGCGCCTGGGAGCGGAACGGCCATGGTTAAGCGGGTCGAAGCCGTCAACGACTGCGTCATCAAATTCGCCAACGTCAACGGCTCGGGCTCGGCCTCGGCCAACGAGCTGTTTGCGCGCGCCATCCTGAGGATGGGGGTGCCGGTGTCCCCGCGCAACATCTTCCCGTCCAATATCCAGGGCCTGCCGACCTGGTACGAGGTCCGGGTCAACGAGGACGGCTACGTCGGCCGGCGTGGCGGCGTGGATCTCATGGTGGCGATGAATCCGCAGACCTGGGATAGCGACCTGAAAGAGATCGAGCCCGGCGGCTATCTCTTCTACGACAATTCCAAGGCGCTGCCGAAATCGAAGTTCCGTGATGACATCAACGTTGTCGGTATCCCGCTGACCGAGATCTGCAACGCGGCCTATACCGACCCCCGGCAGCGGCAGCTCTTCAAGAACATCGTTTACGTGGGCGCGCTCTCCGCCCTGATCAATATCGATCCCGCCGAGATCGAGAAATTGTTTTCCGAGCAGTACAAGGGCAAGGAGGCGCTGCTGCAGTCCAACGTGAAAGCGCTGCGACTCGGCCGGGATTACGCGCTGCAGCATCTCAACTGCCCGCTTGGCATCCACGTCAAGCGCTCCAATAACGTCGGCAGCAAAATTTTCGTGGACGGCAACACGGCAGCGGCGCTGGGCGCAGTGTACGGCGGCGCCACGGTCTGCGCCTGGTACCCGATCACGCCCTCCTCCTCGCTCGCGGAAGCCTTCATCAAGCACTGCCAGAAGTTGCGCGTGGATCCTGCCACCGGCAAGAGCCGCTTCGCGATCATCCAGGGAGAAGACGAGCTGGCATCCGTCGGCATCGCGATCGGCGCGGGCTGGAACGGCGCGCGCTCGTTTACCGCGACTTCGGGACCCGGCATCTCGCTGATGACCGAGTTCATCGGCCTCGCCTATTTTGCGGAGATCCCGGTGGTGCTGATCGACGTCCAGCGCGGCGGCCCCTCGACCGGCATGCCGACGCGCACCCAGCAATCCGATCTCCTCGCCTGCGCCTACGCCTCGCACGGAGACACCAAGCACGTGCTGCTGTTCCCGGAAGACCCGGCGGAATGCTTTGAGTTCACGGCGCAGGCGTTCGATCTGGCGGAGCGGCTCCAGGCGCCGGTATTCGTGATGACCGATCTCGACATCGGCATGAACACGCGGCTGTGCGCGCCCTTTCACTGGGACGACACCCGGACCTACGACCGCGGCAAGGTGATGAGCCACGACGACCTCGAGTCCGGCAAGGAATTCGGGCGCTATCTCGACGTGGACGGCGACGGCATCCCGTACCGCACCTACCCCGGGACGCATCCCGCCAGGGGCGGCTACTTCACGCGCGGCACGACCAAAGACCGTTACGCGCGCTACAGCGAAGCCGGCCCGGATTACGTGTACAACATGGAGCGTCTGGCGCGGAAGTTCGAAACCGCCAAGAAGCTCGTGCCACGCCCCCTGCTCACGCCGGCTGAAAAGCCGGCCCGCTTCGGGGCGATCATCTACGGCTCGACCGCGCCGGCGATGTACGAGGCGCTGGATGTCCTCTCCTCGCGCGGCATTCACATCAACGCGCTGCGGGTGCGCGGCTTCCCGTTTGCAGACGAGATCGCCGATTTCGCCGCTGCGCATCCGTGGGTGTTCGTAATCGAGCAGAATCGGGACGCGCAGATGAAGACGCTGCTCGTCAACGAGGCGAAGGTGAACCCATCGCGCCTCCTGTCGATACTCCATTACGACGGCACGCCGATCACCGCGCGCTACATCGTCGATCAGATATCCAAGCATGCCGTGGCCCGCACCGTGGTGCCGTTGAAGAAGGTGGTCTCATGACCTATATCGCGAAACCCAGGCTCCATCACCCGACGCTCGCCAGGAACCGGGTCGGCTACACGCGCCGCGATTACGAGGGCAAGATTTCGACCCTGTGCGCCGGCTGCGGTCACGACTCGATCTCCGCTGCCATCATTCAGGCATGCTGGGAACTCGATATCCAGCCGCACCGCGTCGCCAAGCTCTCCGGCATCGGCTGCTCGTCGAAAACCCCGGATTACTTCCTCGGCAACTCTCACGGCTTCAACACCGTGCACGGGCGCATGCCCTCGGTCGCGACCGGCGCGAATCTCGCCAACCGCGATCTCATCTACCTGGGCGTGTCGGGCGACGGCGACTCCGCCTCGATCGGCATCGGCCAGTTCGCGCATTGCATGCGGCGCGGGGTCAATCTCGTCTACATAGTCGAGAACAACGGCGTCTACGGGCTTACCAAGGGCCAGTTCTCCGCCACCGCCGACAAAGGCTCAAAATCCAAGCGCGGCGTCGCCAACAACGACGAGCCGCTTGACATGATCGGCATGGCGCTGCTGCTCGGCGCAACTTACGTCGCGCGCAGCTTCTCCGGCGACAAGCAGCAGCTGGTGCCGCTCATCAAGGGGGCAATCGAGCACAAGGGCGCCGCGTTCATTGACGTGGTCTCCCCGTGCGTCGCGTTCAACAACCACGCGGGCTCAACCAAGAGCTACGATTACGTGCGGAGCCACAATGAGGCAGTCAACCGTCTCGATTTCATCGAGGGCCGCGACGAGATCACCGCCGACTACGCGCCGGGGGAGGCTGTTACCGTCGCCCAGCATGATGGATCAGCGCTGCGCCTGCGCAAGCTCGCGGCGGATTACGACCCGACCAATCGCATCAAGGCGATGAATTTCCTGCAGGAACACGCCGCCAAGGGGGAAGTGATTACCGGGCTACTCTACGTGCAGCCCGACTCCTCCGACCTGCACGAGAATCTCAATACGGTCGAGACGCCGCTCAATGCTCTCACCGAGCGGGAACTGTGCCCGGGCAACGTCGCGCTGGAACGCATCAACGCCTCATTGCGGTGACGTGCGGGCAAGCCCCGTTGCGTCACCGCAATCAACTTTCAGCGATCAACTGGATTCCGTGCTGGTAGTCGTTGCTGTGCTCTGACGGCTGACGGCTATTTGAGTCTTATCGCCAGGCCGTAGCAGAAAAATCCCCCCGCGCCTTCGGACTCGCTGACGCAGTGGACGTTGGTAACGCCGTCGGCTTCCAGGTCGGCCGCTTTTTCAGTCAGCGCCTTGAGGGCCGCGGGCGCATCATCGTAGCTGGACACCCAGAACGAAGAACGCCAGGTCCCGGCCCACAACCGCTGAACTACGGTGTAACGCTGAAGGGCCAGTTCAGTCGCGTCATACACCCTGATTGCCGGGGCGCCCGCCCGGTCCTGCGCCGTTGCATTTGCCCCCGCAATCGAGAGCAGCGCGGCGGCGATAAGACAGCATGTCGGTTTGCGGATATTCATATCGTTCCCGGCAGTAATCGGTCCAGGAGCTGATTGTAACTGCCCCGGACTCGGAGCAAAATAATATAGGTGCCGATTGCAGCTTAAGCCATTGAAATAATTACACTTCAGGTTTATAGTCCTGTCAACTCGGCAAACCCCCAGATGTCCACAGTCAACCCCGCTCAACCTCAATCAGACCACCGCCTGGAACTGTCGCAGGTGCTGGCAGACATGGTCGCAGATGGCCTGGTTCCCAAGGAAATCGCCGATCAGCTGGTCAGCAACCGGCGCTTTTCGCGCGGCACCACGCACCCGCTGGTAGTGATCGCCGACCAGAAGTGGAAGGATCCGCGCCAGCCCAAGAAGCTGCTGCATCTCGAAGCCCTCACCCAGTGGCTGGCCGACAAGGTGGAGTTGCCGTACTTCCACATCGACCCGTTCAAGATCGATTTCGCGGCGGTGACCAGGACCATGTCGAGCGCCTACGCCGAGCGCTTCCACATTCTCCCGGTGGCGATCAGTACGCGCGAGGTCACCATTGCCACCTCGGAGCCGCATGTCCGCGACTGGGAGGCCCAGATCAAGCAGGTCCTGCGCCTGGAGATCAAGCGCGTCATCGCCAATCCGGTCGACATCCAATCCTACCTCGTCGAGTTCTATAGCCTCGCGAAATCGGTCAAGGGCGCGACCGGCAAGGACAAGGGCGCGGTCGCCGATATCGCCAATTTCGAGCAGCTGGTGCAGCTCGGGCGCAGCGGCAAACTCGACGCCAACGACCAGCACATCGTCCATATCTGCGACTGGCTGTTCAATTACGCGTTCGAGGAGCGCGCGAGCGACATCCACCTCGAGCCGCGCCGCGAAGTGAGCAACGTGCGCTTCCGCATCGACGGCGCGCTGCACCAGGTGTACCAGATCCCGACGCCGGTGATGGCGGCGATGACGAGCCGCATCAAGGTCCTCGGGCGCATGGACGTCGTCGAAAAGCGCCGCCCCCAGGATGGACGGCTGAAGACCGTGACGCCGGACGGGCAAGAGGTCGAGCTGCGCCTGTCCACCATGCCGACCGCCTTCGGCGAGAAGCTGGTCATGCGGATCTTCAACCCCGAGAACCTGGTCAAGGACTTCAAGGAACTGGGCTTCGCGGAGGACGACGAGCGCAAGTGGAAGCAGATGATCAGCCACCCGCACGGCATCATCCTCGTCACCGGACCCACCGGGTCCGGCAAGACCACTACGCTCTACTCGACGTTGAAGCAACTGGCACAGCCCGACGTCAACGTCTGCACGCTGGAAGACCCGATCGAAATGGTCGAGCCCGCTTTCAACCAGATGCAGGTGCAGCAGGCGATCGGCGTGGACTTCGCGGGCGGCATCCGCACGCTCATGCGCCAGGACCCGGACATCATCATGGTCGGCGAGATCCGCGATCTCGCCACCGCCGAAATGGCGATCCAGGCCGCGCTGACCGGGCACCTGGTGCTGTCCACGCTGCACACCAACGATGCGCCCTCGGCGATCACCCGGCTGCTGGATCTCGAGGTGCCGTCATACCTGCTGCAAGCCGCGATACTGGGTGTCATGGCGCAGCGCCTGCTGCGCACGCTGTGCCCGCATTGCAAGGAACCGCACGTGCTCGAGGATTCGGCGTGGGAGCACCTGGTGTACCCCTGGAAGTCGCCCACGCCGAAAGGTGCGACCTATATTGCCAAGGGCTGTCTCGAGTGCCGGATGACCGGCTACATGGGCCGCGTCGGCATCTACGAGACGATGGTGATGACCCCCGAACTGCGCAAGACCATCACCCCCGAGACCGACCTGGCGGCGCTGCAGGAGCGGGCCTTCAAGGAAGGCATGAAGCCGCTGCGCCTTGGCGGCGCGCTCAAAGTCGCCGCCGGCCTCACCACCGTGGACGAAGTGCTGCAGACCGCGCCGCCACCCGCTGGCGACCGGCGGCAGCAGCCAAGATAGCTGTCAGCCGCCAGCTGTCAGTTGTCAGTTTGAGAGAGCAAGAAACGGGTGGCAGAAGTTTGATGCACGCCGTATTCTGGCGTGCATGAAACTTATCGATACCCCATTGGAGGTCCTACGGGACCGCGGGACCGGCGCGAGGAACTATGAGCGCGTCGCACTCGCCATCGATTACCTACGGCGCCACGCGGCGGGCCAGCCAGACCTATCGGCGGTAGCGCAGCACGTCCACCTCTCCGATTACCATTTCCAGCGGCTGTTCACGCGCTGGGCCGGGGTCAGTCCCAAGCGGTTTCTCCAGTACCTGACGGTCGAACACGCAAAGTCGCAACTCGCCGCATCGCAAAACGTGCTCGCCCTCGCCGACGAAGTCGGTCTCTCCGGGCCCGGACGGCTGCACGACCTGTTCGTGACGCTGGAAGCCCTGTCGCCCGGCGAGTACAAGGCGGGTGGCGCGGGGCTCGCCATTCGCTATGGCACGCACGACTCGCCGTTCGGGCCGGCCCTGATCGCGACTTCCCCCCGCGGCATCTGCAGCCTGCACTTTCTCAACCATGGGGACGATGCGGCAGCCCTGATCCGCGCGGAATGGCCGCGTGCCGAATTGCGCCGTGACCCTGCCGGCACTGCTGCGCTGGCCGAACGCGTTTTCCGGTCGCTCGCATCGCAGACACGAGAGCCGCTCGCCCTGCAGGTCAAAGGCAGCAATTTCCAGGTCAAGGTGTGGCGCGCCCTCCTCGCTTTGCCTTTCGGTGCCGTCGCCACTTACCGGCACGTCGCAGAAAGCATCGGCGAGCCCGCCGCGGCACGCGCGGTCGGCAACGCGGTCGGCGCCAATCCGATCGGCTGGCTCATACCGTGCCATCGCGTGATCCGGGAATCAGGGGAGCTGAGCCGTTACCGCTGGGGGACGACACGGAAAGCGGCAATGCTCGGGTGGGAGGCCGCCCACTATGCGGGTAATGAGTGCTGAATGCTGAGTGATGGGTGGTGGGTGGTGGGTGGTGGGTGATAATGATGATGCGATCTGTCGCGCATTACTCATAACCCATTGCCCATGAAAGACACGCTCAAGGCCGGCCTTACTTACCAGTTCAGGTTCAAGGTTCCGGCCAGTAAGACCGTCCCCGCTCTCTACCCCGAATCCGAATCGTTCCAGCAGATGCCGCAGGTGCTGGCCACCGGCTACCTGGTGGGTTTGCTGGAATGGGCATGCATAGAGGCCGTCAAGCCGCACCTCGACTGGCCGCGCGAGCAGTCGCTTGGAACGCGCGTCGAATTTTCCCACCTGGCGGCGACGCCGCCGGGACTGACGGTCACGGTGGAGGTGCGGCTCGAGAAAGTCGAGGGCCGAAAACTGACGTTCACGGTCTCCGCTCACGACGGCGTGGACAGGATCACCGAAGGCCGGCACGAGCGCCAGGTGATCGACGCCGCACGCTTCAACGCCAAGGTCGCCGAGAAGGCGCGCCAGGCCGAAGCAGGCGAGTGAGAGCCCGCGCGAATCCTGCAATACTGGTCGCGGCCGCGATCGCCGGCGGATTCGCGCAGGACGTATCATCATCGCCGCATACTTGACCCGACGCGACACCCAGTCCATGATTGTCGTTGCGCCAAAAAAACAACCCACGCGCTCGTAAGGGAGGAGTCAATGTATAGAATGCACCGCGGTTTCCTGCTGTCGATGCTGTTCACGTCGCTGTTTTATGCGCCGCTTGCCGTCGGGGCCGAGCCGCCACCGCCACCGAAGCTGGACGCGGCGAACACCGCGTGGATGCTGACGGCCTCGGTGCTGGTCCTGTTCATGACGCTGCCCGGGCTCGCACTGTTCTATGCCGGGCTGGTGCGCATGAAGAACGTGCTGTCCGTGCTCATGCAGTGCTTCGCGATCACCTGTATCGTGACGCTCGCTTGGGTGGTAGCGGGCTACAGCCTCGCATTCGGAGACGCCGGCGCGCTCAACGCCTGGTACGGCGGACTCGACAAGGTGTTCCTCTCAGGCATCGACATCAAGTCGATCAGGGCTGGCACCACTATTCCTGAGACCGTGTTCGCGATGTACCAGCTGACGTTTGCGATCATCACGCCGGCGCTCGTCATCGGCGCCTACGCCGAGCGTGTCAAGTTCAGCGGCATGCTCCTGTTCAGCCTGCTCTGGCTGCTCGCCGTCTATTGCCCGATCGCGCACTGGGTGTGGGGCGATGGCTGGCTGCAGAAGATGGGCATCATGGACTTCGCGGGCGGCACGGTCGTGCACCTGAACGCAGGCATCGCGGCGCTGGTCTGCGCGACGGCGCTGGGCAAGCGCAGGGGCTTTCCCGATACCCCGATGCCCCCGCACAATATGACCATGACGGTGACCGGCGCCTGCATGCTGTGGGTGGGCTGGTTCGGGTTCAACGCGGGCAGCGCGCTCGCGGCCGACGGCGCCGCCGGCATGGCGATGCTGGTGACGCACATCGGCGCAGCGAACGGCGCGTTCGCGTGGATGATTTGCGAGAGGATGCGCTACGGCAAGCCCTCGGCGCTCGGGGCCGTGACCGGCATGGTGGCAGGACTCGGCACGATCACGCCGGCTTCGGGATTCGTCGGGCCGATCGGCGCGCTCGCGATCGGCGCCGCCGCCGGCATCTGCTGCTTCTTCGCCACCAGCTACATGAAGCAGTCGCTCAAGGTGGACGATTCGCTCGATGTGTTCCCGGTGCACGGGGTCGGCGGCCTGATCGGCACCATCCTGACGGGCGTGTTCGCGGCCGCCGCCTTCGGTGGCGCAGGCTATCCCGAGAAGGTCACGATGGGAGACCAGGTGCTGGTACAGGTCATCGGTGTTCTGGCGGTCGCGGCGTGGTCCGGCGCGGTCACCTGGGTGATCCTCAAGATCAGCGATGCGGTGACGGGAATGCGGGTTGAGGCAGAGGAAGAAACCGAGGGCCTCGACACCGTGCTGCACAACGAGAAAGGCTACAACACTTGATAAACCCGGACGCGATGCGCCGGGTTTATCTCCGCTCGATCGAACGGACGCAAGTGCGCCGTTCATCGCGCGTTCATTCGCACCGTAGCGCCTATGTAACCAACCATTCGACAAGCAGAAGACGATCACGCTTGGCGGCACCACGCTCGAGCTCACCTACCACGGCGTCAATCATTCCGACAGCACGGTCGTCATGCGGCTACCGAAGGAAAAAATCATCTTCACAGTCGACACGGTCCCGGTGGGATCGATGCCGGGACGCGGCATGATCGACTCCTATCCGCTCGAGTGGGAGGACTTCCTGCAAAAGTTATACGCAATGGACTGGGAGCGCCTGATTCCCGGTCATCCGGGCCAGCCCGCCGGCCGCCTCGGCACGAAAAAGGACGTGCAGTTCCTCCTCGCCTTGATGCAGGATGCGTCGTCCGCGGTGCGGGCCGCCGCGCTCGAAGGCAAGTGCTGGGATCCGGTGGAAAAGGAACTCCAGTTGCCGAAGTACGCCAGTTTGCCTGGATACGCAAGCGGCCTGCCGTTCGTGCTGAGGCGCTATTGCGGGCTGTGGGGCCGCGGCACCTGAGCCGCAGTCGCGTCGAACATCCGCGGCTACTGGGGCCCGCGGGTTCTAAGCGCCTCGTGGGCTACAGCGGGTTTTTCGGCGTGACCGAATAGAAGTCGTGCACTTCGCCCCGGGTGTGAGGGCTCTGCACCCGGCTCAGCGAAAACGCCACGTAGGATCGCCGCGGCGCCGTCACCGCGGCCATGCGCCCTTCCACCTCGATCGCGGCGAGGTCGAGGCGGCTGTCGAGCGCCGTGATCGCCACGTCTCCCTCGATGCGCCCGCCCGTCATCACGATGGTGGAGTTACGCGCATACAGCCCGGTCTCACTGCCCCCGATGCGGCTGTCGTCGATCGTGACGGAGGAGTCCAGCACGCGCAACTCGCGCACGCGCGCGTTGCGAATGTGGGCCCCCGAGCAGCCTTCCAGCGTCAGGCCGTCGTACTCTC
>CAZCGD010000664.1:0-16426 GCA_964498105.1 uncultured Streptomycetaceae bacterium | reverse complement strand
CCTGGTGTTCGGTCCCGATGGAAATCTGTACGTCGCGAGCGCGAACACTGATCAAGTGCTCCGTTACAACGGTACGACGGGTGCGTTCATGGACGTGTTCGCATCGGGGGTCGACGCGCGCGGGATTGCGTTCGGGCCCGGCGGCGGTGATCTATATGTGGCGAACTTCCTTGGTAACAATGTTCTTCGCTTCAACCGCGACACGGGGGCTCTCGTAGGCATCTTTGCATCAGGCGGTAGCCTCGACGGTCCCGTCGGCGTACTTTTCGGAACTGATGGTAACCTCTATGTCAGCAGTTTCAGAAACCTTCAGATTCTTCGGTACCATGGTTCCTCGGGGGCATTCATCGACATATTTGCCTCTGGCAACGGCCTTGTTAACCCGAGGCTGATGGTGAACGACACTGTTCCTCCGGTGCTTACTCTGCCGGGCAACATCACGAAGGACGCGACGAGTCCGGCGGGCGCTACCGTCAACTACTCGGTGTCGGCGACCGACAATTCGGGGGTTACACCGAGCGTGTCCTGCTTTCCGCTGACGGGCGCAACCTTTACGATTGGCATGACGACCGTGAATTGCACGGCGACCGACGGCGCCAGCAATTCTGCTACCGGCAGCTTCAACGTGACCGTGAACGGTCCGGTGGCACAGCTTACGAACCTGATCTTCCTCGTGGGGAGCTTCAGTAACCCCTTTGGGATCACGAACAGTCTGGACACCAAGCTGCAACATGCAATCGACGCGCTGAACAGGATGAAGGGGGGCAGCGCATCGAGCGCCTGCAACTCGCTGCAAGCCTTCATCAACGAGGCGCAAGCCCAGTCCGGCAAGAAGCTGATGGTTGGCCAGGCGAATCTGATGATCGAAAGCGCGAGTCAGATCCGGGCGGTTCTGGGTTGCCCGTAACCCAAAGCGCAACCGGGACAATGGTGTGTGACACCACTTCTCCTTACAGACTCCGCTTCGGCGGGGTTTGTTTTTGGCGGATCTGCTTGCGTAGTCGAATGACTGCTCTAGGTAGAAATGTCATTCATGATGAAGAGACACGCCGACCAATTCAATTACTTTGGGCCAAAAAAGAGAAATTATGTCGACACCACTCCGAATCACTGCATCATTGTGTTCGGTGTTTCTTGTATCTGGTTGCGCGACGGGTCCGCATCGCTATTACTCCGATTTCGTTCCGGCTGAGTCGCTTCGTGTCGCGCAAGTATTTCATCTATTCCCGCGCGCCGATTTTGTTAGCCCGAGCGCGGCGGTGGAATACCAGGCCATTCGCGCTGCTGGCATTGCTGACTCCGATTTAGTCGACGGCAGCATGGTGCAAGTGCGAGTCTTCTGTTGCGGAGGCCTAAGCAAAGCATCGAGTGCGGAATATGCAAGTAGCCTCATCTTGTATGTCCCGAAGCCCCTAAAGGTGGAATCAGGGGATTTCGTGGAGTTCAAGGTCGGGCGAACGCCCGAAAAAGACGATGGTGCCCGACTTAACACCGTCACTCGGGTTGTTGCCAAACAAGGGGAAAAGCCGGAAAGCTGCTGGTGGGATCCCAGAAATGACAAACTCTGGCTCCGAGTTGCCTACTGTGAGTGGATGGCGCAAGAGGGTTGGGTCAAACAAGGCGGGACCAGTCCCGCGTGGTTTAAGCCGGCGCGCTGACAATGCAGTCCAACAAGGCGCCCCAGCCGACGTCGTAGCCTATGCGAGGCCGCGTCTGACCTTGTTCGTCAGATGTCCGCTTTGGGTGAAAGCGGACATTGGCGTATAACACACGAGCGTCCAGCGCACCGCACGCACCTGACACCGCTCGGATATTTCCGGGGTTGCAGCGCCGGCCCTGAGTGAGGGTGCTCCGCGATACCGTGCCAGTGAGCCTCGCTAGCAGCTAGGCCGCCCGTGGCATGGGGCGGCGCGGAAAGTGCACCGTTACCTCGGTTCCCGAACCGCGGCTTGATTGAATCGTGATTCTCGCCCCGATGCGCTGCGCCCGCGCGCGCATATTCGCCAGGCCCAGCCCCGCTGCGTGGCATGATTGGTCGAAGCCGTCGCCGTCATCGTCGATGCGAATCTCGACGTCTAACCCGCATGCCCGGGCCGTTACGCGCAATCGCTGCGCGCGGGCGTGCTTCAGTGTGTTGGTGATGGCCTCCAGGAGGATGCGTTGTACGCAGAACACGGCTGACGGCGTCAACTCCTCGACTTCGGGCAACTCTTCCACTTCCCAGTCCAGGATCACACCCGACGAGCGGATCATGTCGTCGAGCCGGTAGCGCAGGCTGCCGAGCACCGCGGCGAGGTCTCCCTCCCGCGGCTGCAGCGCGTCGACTGCGAGGCGCATTTCCTGCAGGGCCTCCTGGACCCGCTGCTCGATGCTCGCGCGGTTCGCGCTGCCGTTCTGGACGTGGCGCAGCAGTCCCACCAGGCTCGCGCCCACGCCGTCGTGCATGTCGGCGAGGATGCGCTGGCGCTCACTCATGAGCGCCCATTCGTGCTTGGCTTCCTCGACGCGCGCATAGGTCGCTCTTGTTTCTTCCGATTTTTGCGCAATGCGGCGCTCGAGCTCGGCGTTCAGGCGCTGCAGCTCGCGGGTCGCCGCGACGTAGTACTCCACGATCGCGGCAGACACCGCGAGTATCGCAAACAGGACAAACAGCGTGCGCGCGACGCGGGGCGTCGCGTCGGTGTAGCCGAACGCGCGCGCCGCCTCCGAGAGCACCAGAACCGCGAACAGCAGCAGGGCTCCCGCCGCGGCAAAGCGCGTGAGCGCCAGCGACCGCGGTGCGTACTGGACGGTGTCCATCAGGTTCATGCTTGTCCCCCTGGGTGCTGCGCTGTATGCCGGAATCATGGGGCTGAGGGGATTCCGGATCGCATACGCTTCGCTAACGGATCGCTTACACCTTGTGCTGCAGTGCGCAAATGGGCGCCCAAACGAGGCTTGGTGGCGGGGCGCGGTGGTCCGATTGATGCGCTGCACCTGTTGTATGATGATTGCATGGCCGCGCCCGCCGGGGCGCCTAGTCGAAGTTAACGCACCCCCATGCGGTGCCACTATGAATGACCAGGCCTATCCTGACGCGCTGAAGCCGCAGTACCGCCTGCACTGGTACACCATCGAGCGTGTACTCGGGCAGGGCGGCTTCGGCATTACGTATCTCGCCCGGGACACCAATCTCGACCAGCTCGTCGCGATCAAGGAGTACCTGCCGGTAGAAGTGGTGGCACGCGGCGAGGATGGGAGAGTGCAGTCGCGGGGCGACGGGCAGCGCGAACGCTACCGGTGGGGGCTGGATCGATTCATCCAGGAAGCGCGGACCCTCGCGCGCTTCGACCACCCCAGCATCGTGCGCGTTCACTCTGTGTTCGAGTTCAACGGCACCGCGTACATGGTGATGCGGTTCGAGGAAGGTGAGAACTTCGGCGCGCTGCTCGAGCGGCGGGGAAGCCTGCCGGAAAAAGACCTGCTGCGCGTTTTGTTGCCGATACTCGACGGTCTGGAACTCGTCCACGGCGCCGGCTTCATCCACCGCGACATCAAGCCGGACAACATTCACATCCGCTTGGACGGCAGTCCCGTGCTGCTCGATTTTGGGTCGGCGCGCCACGCGCTCGGCAAGTCGCGCACGCTGACGATCCTGGTCGCCCCCGGCTATGCGCCGTTCGAGCAATACGGCAGCAATTCGGAAAACCAGGGCCCGTGGACCGACATCTACGGGCTGGGCGCGACGTGCTACCGCGCAATTACAGGCACGCCCCCCCTCGACGCGATCACCCGCAGCAAGGGCATCCTGGGCAGCACGCGTGAAGTCCTGGTGCCGGCGAGAACGATCGGCAGCGGCCGCTACTCCGGCCAACTGCTCGCGGCGATGGATCATGCGCTCGAGTTCGCCGAGAAGGGCCGGCCGCAGACCGTTGCCGAGTGGCGCCGCGAGATACTGGGAGAGGCGATTGCCGCAATCGCTGCCCCTGCCGCTTCGGAGCGTTCCGTCCCAGTCGCGCCGGAAAAGGTGGCGCCGCTTGCCGTCCCGCTGCCGGCTTTCCCCGCGCCGGCAGCCCCACCCGACCATGCGCGCGCCGGGTGGTCGGGCGCGCGCGCGCCAATTGCCTGGGCCGTCGCCGGCGCCGCCGCGGGCGCGATCGCGATCGCAGTTTTCCTGCAGATGGACAGTCCCCGTCGTGATCAAGAGGAGAAGGTAAAACAGGAACAGGAGAAGGTAAAACAGGATCAGCTGAAGCTCGATAAGGAGCTCACGCGGATCCAGGACGAGATCAAACGCAGCGGGCTGGAGCTTAAGAGTCTCCAAAAGGAGAGGGAGTTCGACGTAAGACGTGTCCAGGAAGAAAAGGAGCGCTTGGCGGAACTACAGAAGCAGGCCGAGAAACTTCGTACCGCGGCCACAGCTCCACGCAAGCCAAGCCCGGAGCCGGTTCCCCTTGCTAAGTCCAAACCACGACCGGAGGTGATACCGGTTCCTCCACCACCAACCCCCGCGCCACTGACATTGGCGCCGCCGGTCGAACTGGAACCGGGCGAAGCTCCACCGGTTGTTGCGATGGCCAAGCCCAAGCCGACTCCACAGGCGGATCCACTCGCAAAGGCGGAAGGCGCACTGGCACGCGGCGACTTTGCGGGCGCTCGCGAGATCCTCGTGCCGCTGGCGCAAGGCGGTAACACCCAGGCCCAGACCAGGCTGGCCGAGATGTATGCGAGCGGGCTGGGCGTCAGCCGGAACTACATCCAGGCCTATATTTGGTACAGTCTGGCGACGCGCGGGGGAAGCACCACCGCGCCAGCCCAACGCGACAGGATGGCCAGGTTACTGCAGCCGGCTGAAGTCAGGCAGGCTGACAAAGTCGTTGATAGCATGAGGGTGCCATGATACGGGCGGTCGTGGCGCCCGCGGACCGGCGCACGGCGAACGCGAAGATCGAATCGTGCACACTGCAATGCCCGGTCCGGATACCGGCACGGGACAGGAGGGAGCATTAATGGCAACGCAGGTCCCCATGGTGCTCGGTAGGCGCTGGCTTGCAGGGTCGTGTGCGGCACTGGCGATACTCGTGGCTGGCTGCATCACCCAAGACCAGAAACGCGATGCGATAGACGGCATCAACAGGGCCTTTCGCGCGGAATACGAAGTCATCCTCGCGGAGAAGGGAACGCGCGTCTACAAGGTAACGCGCGCCGAAGCCTACGACGCCGTGCGCGTGAGCCTGGCGCGACTGGGGATGATCGTCGAGGCCCAGGACCCGGTGCTGGGATACGTTAACGTCTATGCACCTGCGCCGCGTCCCCTCAGCCAGGAGGAGTGGGCGCGGGCGGCGGAGGCGGACTTGCCACAGGCGCGCGAGATCATCGGGCCCCACGTCGGGATGTTTCGCCATTTCTTCAATTTCGAGCCGAAAGGTCTCGAGACCGTGATCAGCGGGACGGTCGTCCAGGGGCCGGCCGGCACGGAGATCTCGTTCACGGCGCGCATGCGTGAAACCGCGCCGCCGCAGTCGGGTTTCCCGCGCCGGGAATACCTGCCGCCGACCGCAGTTCGGATGGGGCTGGACAAGATGTGGGCCGAGGTCGAGCGGGAATTCAAGGCGACCTACCGCAGACCCTGATCCGAAAATCATTAGCCACGGAATCACACGGAATGACACGGACAAAACCAGTAAGAGAACCGGCGCCGTAATCCAGGAAGATCTGAACAACTCCGCGTTCGTCACTCCGGCGAAAGCCGGAGTCCAGTCAAATCAATGCACTCCTGGATCCCGGCTTCCGCCGGGATGACTTGATCAAAGATTCCCTGGATTAATTCCGTGTGCTTCCGTGTGTTTCCGTGGCTGTAGTGCTTTCTTGATATAGCCTCTAGTCATTCACGGGGCGCCGCCGGGGCGCCGTGCTGCGAGAGCAGGCTGGCGTACACCGCCTGTGATTCCTGTGACGGCATGACCTTGAGCCGGGCCGCCAGCACCGTGCGCAGCCGTTCGTAGGTAGAGAGCGCTTCGGCGCGGTCGCCGCGGCGCTGGTAGCACAGCATCAGGTTCCGATAGAACGGCTCGCACAGCCCGTCCGCGTCGATGCATCGCAGGTAACAGTCGATGGCGGCCTCCGGCATACCGTTGTCCTCCCACCAGCGCGCGACCCGCGTGAGGCACCGCAGCAGCTTCCCGCGGATCTGCTCCCGGCAGGCGATGAAGCTCGGCTGCTCGGACTCGTCCGGAATGAAGGGGCCGCGGTAGAGCGTCAGCGCTTCCTCGGTGAGCGCGCTCAGGACCGGACCCGCGGCGCGCGGGCGCGGCTCGCGCAGCGCGCTGTCCAGCTCCGAGAGCAGTTGATCGAGCGCCCACGTATCCACCCACACCCGCCGGGGGTCGAGGGAGAGGCGCGTGTCGCGCAGGGTCAACGCATCGTCGTCGTCGAGGATCCGCCGCAGCCGGTGCAACGTCGTGGTGAAGGATTTGTGCGCGTAATCGGCGTCAACGCGCGGCCACAACGCGTCGGCCAACTGGTCGCTCCGCACGTTTTGCCCACCGAGCGCGACCAGCACCTTGAGCAGCTCCATCGGCCGTCCCGGCCCCTTGCTCGAGAACTCGACCGGCGTGGACTCTCGCGACAGCGTGAATCCGCCCAGCGCGCAGACCTGGAACGGGCGCGGCCACTGCTTCACTCGCAGGGCGGACGGGGGCGGCGGAAGATTCCGGGCGCGAATCAGCGCGCGCACGAATTCAGGCTCGATGCCATGGCGCAACGCGAGCGCGCAGGCATCGGCGAGTGGCTGAGGCCGCACCGCCGCAACGTAATGCAAACCGAGCTCCCGGGCCAGCGCGATGCCTTCCTTCAGTGGACCAAGCGCAGCATCCTCGTCCCGGGCGTGAATCGCCGTGCCCGCCGCCGCGATCAGCACCGGCAGGCGGAGCAGGGGGCTGCGTATCCGGTCTGCAATGACCTCCGCGCCGCGTATCTGCGCTTCGGCGCCGCGGCGGTCGCCATCGGCGGCAAGGAGCTGTGCCGAGGCGACGCGCGCAAGGCACTCCAGCCACGGTATCCCGATTTCCACGGC
Organism: uncultured Streptomycetaceae bacterium; assembly: GCA_964498105.1. GTDB lineage: Bacteria > Pseudomonadota > Gammaproteobacteria > Burkholderiales > SG8-41 > SG8-41. Next base: position 9,372 of record CAZCGD010000664.1, on the reverse strand, counting down.
GACCGCGAGCGCCATCTTCGCTTCCCGTCCGGCCCCGGTGGCGTCGCCTTCCAGGGCCGCGAGCCAGCAGCGCAGGTAATGCATGAAGGCGTGGTCTCCGCGGCGCAGCCGCGCCCCCGCGGCCTCGAGGGCCTGCAATTCAACGCGGGCGCCTTCGTGGTCCCCGGCGCCCAATGCCGCCGCCGCGGCGATCAAGCGCAGCCATTCGTCGCAGGCATGTATGCCCTCGGCGCCGGCCGTCGCGAGGCACTCGCGGGCGGTGCGCCGCGCCGCGTCATGAGATCCAGCGAACAGATGGCCGACGGCGGCAGCGATTTCGATGGCGATTCCCGTGCCCGGCGGGTGTTCACCCGATCGGGATTTCAACGCGCCGGTGATAGCCTCGGCCGCCGCGAAGTCTCCACGGAACAGTGCCGACATCGCGCGCCCGAGCGCAAGTTCCGGGAGCACCGCGGACATGCCTGGCGCATCCGCGGTTGCGCGCGCCGCCTGCTCCGCGCGGTCCAGCCAGTGCGCCAGCCTGTCGTTGCCGGGGTCGCGCAGCAGCATCGCACGGATCAGTATTTCCGCGGCGGCGGGATCGACGCCGCCGCCGGACCCGCTTTCACTCTCGGCGAACAGCCCGGACAGCGTTCCGATCCATGGGTCGAGGGCGGTAAGGTCGTCGAACTCCAGTATGATTGCGCGGGCAACCCCGCAGCAACTGCGCAGCATGCCGGGCGAGTCGCCCGCTCGAAGAAATCCCTCGTAGGCCTGTGTGAACAGGCGCCGGGCCGATCTGGGGCTGGCGTGTACGCGGCTCGCGGCATGGGCGTGTAGCAATCGCGGGTCGGTCTCGATCATCCGGGCGGGCAGCAAGTCCAGCCAGCCGCCGAGGGTCTCGCTGCGGCCCTGCGCCAGCATGTCCTCCGCGGCTTCTGCCGCGATTCGCGCGACTTCCTCCCATTGCCGGCTTTCCGCAAGCAGCGAGACGGCATCTTCGAGGTGCCCGGCGCCGCGCAGCAAGGCGGCGGCCCGCAGCAGCTCCTTGGTGCCCACCGCGTCGGGAAGCGTTTGTGCCGCGCGACTGCGCAGAAAATCGCGCAACAGGGGGTGCAGCTGATAGAAGCGGCCATCGTCCCCCGGCACCTCGCGCACGAAATAGTCGTTCTGCGACAGGTTGAGCAGGAGGCGTCCGGCGCGCTCCTCGCCGCTCAGCGCTTCGGCGACTTCCGCGCTCATGCGCTGCAGGCAGGCGATCTTCAGCAGAAATTGCTGCGTCTTCGGCTCGAAGCGCTCGAATATTTCCCCGGCCAGGTAGTCGAATATCACCTTGGGCGTTGCATCTCCGGGCAGCTCTGCGATGCGACCGGACACTTTCGCGTGCTCGAGCATCAGCACCAGCCCCGCGGCCCAGCCTTGCGTGCGCTCGTGCAGCTTTGCGATTGCGTCGGGCGAGAGCGACTGGCCGCGCAGGTTGGCGATAGCGGCGATCTCGTTCGGGCCAACGCGCAGGTCTTCCGCGCCGAGGTGTACCATCCCGCCGCCCAGGCGCAATCGCGCCAGCGCCGCAGGCGGCTCGGATCGGCTGAGGATCACGACGCAGCAGTGGCCCGGGATCTGGGTCAGGCCCGCCTCGAGCGCCGCGTGCAACGGGCTGTTGGCTGACACCTCGTGCAGGTTGTCGAGCACCAGCACGGCGGGCGCCTTGGTGTTCATGAACAACTGGCGGAAAAAGCGGCGCGAGAATGCCGCGACGTCGTCGGCGTATTGCGGCGTGAAGACGGGAAGCCCGCGCGCCCGGCTCTCATCGAGCCGGCGCGCTGCGTGACTCAGGTAATGAAAGAATGTGGCGACGTCGGCATCGTCGGGGTCCAGTTGATACCAGATGCACGCGGTGCTGCGCGCCTCGACGTAGCTCGCCGCCAGCGTGCTCTTGCCGGCACCGGGAGGGCCCGATATCCAGATGACGGTCCGCCCGGAAATCCCGTCCAGTCGAGCGAACAGATCTTCGCGCCTCACGGCGCTGCCGATGACCGGCCGCGTGGTCTTGGCGAACGCGATGCCCTGCTGCTTCACTTGAGCCATTCGGCTCCTCCCACATCACCCCGCTTGATCTTCGCACGCAGGCGAACGCGCCGTCAAAGAAGGTCCATAAACGTCGGCGGCACCAAAACCATAGTACGTCAAAGAGTTACGTGACCGGCTTGGTTGCTGCACCCAACTCCGCCGTGTATGCTGGCGTGACGCCGGATCGCGCTTTCGCGCGGGCCCGCGCGCAGAGGTATTCATGTCCACCTTGCTGATCATCCTCGCTGCGATTGCGGTTGCGTGGATCCTCTCCTATCACCGCTTGCCGGCCGTCGTGTGGACGGTGGTGGGCGCGATCGGGCTCGGCCTGCTGACGCTTTATTCGCGCTGGCCGCAGCCCGTGATCATCACGCTGTGGATCGCCTTCGCTGTTGCGGCGCTGCTTTTCAACCCGACGCCGGTCCGCCGCGCGCTGGCGAGCCGGCCGCTGCTGGGAATTTTCCGCAGGATACTGCCGCCGATGTCGCAGACCGAGCGGGACGCAATCGAGGCGGGCACGGTGTGGTGGGACGGCGAGCTGTTCAGCGGCAACCCGGACTGGAACAAGCTGCTGTCGTACCCGAAGCCGCAGTTGAGCGCGGAAGAAAAGGCGTTTATCGACGGGCCGGTGGAAGAACTATGCAACATGGTCCACGACTGGGAGATCACGCACGAGCTGCATGATCTGCCGCCGCGCGTCTGGCAGTTCATCAAGGACCAGGGCTTCCTCGGCATGATCATCCCGAAGCAGTACGGGGGGCTCGGATTCTCCGCGCTCGGGCATTCCGAAGTGGTAATGAAGCTCTCGACGCGCAGCGGCACGGTCGCGGTGTCGGTAATGGTGCCGAACTCGCTCGGGCCCGCCGAATTGCTGCTCCACTATGGTACCGAGCAGCAGAAGAACTATTACCTGCCGCGGCTGGCGAAGGGGATCGAGATCCCGTGTTTCGCGCTGACCAGCCCGGAAGCCGGCTCCGACGCGGGCGCGATACCCGACTTCGGTGTCGTCTGCCGTGGCGAGTGGGAGGGAAAGCAGGACGTGCTGGGCATGCGGCTCACGTGGGAGAAGCGCTACATCACACTGGGACCGATCGCGACGCTGCTCGGGTTGGCATTCCGGCTCTACGACCCGGACCATCTGTTTGGCGACAAGGACGATCTCGGCATCACGCTCGGGCTGATTCCCACCAGGACCCCGGGCGTGCACATCGGGCGCCGGCACCTGCCGCTGAACGCCGCGTTCATGAACGGCCCCAACTGGGGCAAAGACGTGTTCGTGCCTCTTGACTACGTGATCGGCGGCGCGGGCTACGTCGGCGAGGGCTGGAAGATGCTGATGAACTGTCTCGCCGCCGGGCGTTCGATCTCGCTGCCGGCGCTCTCCGCCGCGACCGGGAAGCTGTGCGCGCTGACCAACGGCGCGTACGGGCGCGTGCGCCAGCAGTTCCGGGTCTCGATCGGCAAGATGGAGGGCGTGGAGGAAGCGCTCGCCCGCATCGGCGGCAATGCCTACATCATGGAAGCGGCGCGCGTCATGACCGCGGGCGCGATCGACCTGGGCGAGAAACCCTCGGTGGTGTCCGCGATCGTGAAATATCACCTGACCGAGCGCGGTCGGCAGGTGATCAACGACGCGATGGACATCCACGCCGGCAAGGGCATCTGCATGGGTCCGAACAACTACCTGGCCCGTGCCTACCAGCAGACGCCGATCGCGATCACCGTGGAGGGCGCCAACATCCTGACGCGCTCGCTGATCATCTTCGGGCAGGGCGCGATCCGCGGCCATCCCTGGGTGTTGAAGGAAATGCTGGCGACGCGCGAGCCCGACCCCGGCAAGGCGCTGCGCGACTTCGACCAGGCGTTTTTCGGCCACCTCGCTTTCGTCGCGTCGAACATGGCGCGCGCGTTCTGGATGGGGTTGAGCAGCGCGTACTTCGTGAGTGCGCCGGGAGACCGGCACACGAAACGCTACTATCAGCAGATGACGCGCCTGTCGGCGGCGTTCGCGTGGATGGCGGACGTTGCGATGTTCCTGCTGGGAGGTTCGTTGAAGCGCCGCGAGCGCCTGTCGGCCCGGCTCGGCGATATCCTCTCCAATCTCTATCTTGCCTCGGCCGCGTTGAAACGCTACGAGGACCAGGGGCGGCCGGTAGAAGACCTGCCGCTGTTGCACTGGGCGATGAAGGACGCGCTCACCCGCACCGAAGATGCGTTCTACGGATTGTTCGCCAATTTTCCCCATCGCACCGTCGCGTGGGGGCTGCGGGGGATCATCTTTCCCTTCATCTTTACCTACGGCCGCAAGTTCGAGCCGCCGCGCGATGACCTCGGGCACCAGGTCGTGGGACTGCTGCTCCAGCCCGGCCCTGCGCGCGAGCGGCTGACGGCCGGCGTGTTCATCCCCACCGACCCGCAGGAGCCGATCGCGGCGCTGGAGGCGGGGTTGCGGGCGGTGATCGCGGCGGAGCCGATCGGCGCCAAGATCCGCGCGGCACGCGGGAGCGGCGTGATCATCAGCGAGTTCGCCGATCAGATGGTAGACGAGGCGGTCGCCAAGGGCGTGATTTCGCCGGAGGAGAAGGCCACGATGGAGCGGGCGAAGGAGCTGCGCCGCCAGGTGATCATGGTGGACGATTTCCCGCGGGATCTCGGCAAGACCGAGATCTACCAGACTACCCAGCCGGTGACGTTCGAGGAACTGCGCGGGCGCACCGCGTGGCCGGAGATGGACAAGCACGGCCACCACCAGGCCAATCCCGCTACTTAGCCGAAAGGCGTGAATGGTAAATCGTAAATCGTAAATCGTAAATCGTAAATCGTAAATCGTAAATCGTGAATCGTGAATCGTGAATCGTGAATCGTGAATCGTGAATCGTGAATAGAAAGAATCATAGAGCAAGCGAAGCGATGCGGCTTGGGTCCATTCACCATTCACCATTTACTATTTACGCTGTTCAAAGAAATGAGCGACACCGTTCTCTACTCGACGGCGGATGGAATCGCAACCATTACGCTGAACCGCCCGCAGGTGATGAATGCGCTCGACGCCGAGATGATCCGTCAATTGCGCGAGGCCGCCGAGCGGGTCGAGCACGATGCGGCGGTGCGGGCGGTGGTGATACGGGGCGAGGGGGCTGCGTTTCTCGCGGGCGGGGACGTCGCCATGTTCCATGCCAATCTTCCGGACATGCCGGCGTTGGTGCAGGAAGGCGCGACCGAACTGCACCGCGCGATCCTGGCGCTGCGCCGCGCGCCCAGGCCGGTCCTCGCCAGCGTCCATGGCGCGGTGGCCGGCGCGGGTATCAGCCTGATGGCGGCGGCCGACCTCGCCATCGCAGCAGAGGACACCAAATTCACGATGGCTTACAGCAGGCTCGGCGCGAGCCCCGACGGCGGCGCCACCTGGGCGCTGCCGCGCCTGGTGGGTTATCGTAAGGCGCTGGAGCTGATGCTGCTGTCGGAACCCTTCGATGCGCAGACCGCGCTCGCGCTGGGGCTGGTCAACTGGGTGGTGAGCGCCGGGCGGCTGGCAGCCGAGACCGCGGGCATCGCGCGCCGATTGGCGCAGGGCGCGACGATCGCATACGGCGAGATCAAGCGATTGGCCAACCAGAGTTACGATCAGTCGCTGGCGGCGCAGCTTGACGCGGAGAGGGAGGCGTTCGCGCGCTGCGCGGCGACGCACGATTTCGCCGAAGGCGTGACGGCTTTCGTCGAGAAACGCAAGCCGAACTTCAAAGGCAATTGAACCGCCAAGCCGCCAAGAGAACCAAAATCAAAGAAAAACCAACTTCTATTGAACCGCCGAGGCGCCGAGAGAAGCAACATCAGAAAAGAATTCAAAAACACGACTGTTATTTGTATTTGATTCATGTTTTTGTTTCTCTCCGCGCCTCGGCGGTTCAATTATTGTTTTGTTGCTTCTCTTGGCGTCTTGGCGGTTCGATGATCTGGCTTTGCTTGGCGGTTAAAGGGGGATAAGTGGCAGGGTTAAAGGGAAAAACCATATTCATCACGGGGGCGACGCGGGGGATCGGGCGCGAGATCGCGCTCCGCTGCGCGCGCGACGGCGCCAATATCGTCGTCACCGGCAAGTCGGTGGAGCCGCATCCGAAGCTGCCCGGCACCGTGGGCAGCGTTGCCGGCGAGATCGAGGCGGCCGGCGGCAGGGCGCTCGCCATCCAGCTCGACGTGCGCGATGCCGACGCCATCGCGGCGGCGGTGAAGAACGCCGCGGATACGTTCGGCGGCATCGATGTCCTGGTCAACAACGCCAGCGCGATTTCGCTCACCGGCACGCTCGAGACGCCCATCCGGCGCCTGGACCTCATGCTGGCGGTCAACCTGCGCGGCACCTTTGCCTGCTCGCAGGCCTGCATCCCCTATCTAAAAAAAGCAGTGAATCCTCATATACTTACCCTGTCCCCGCCGCTCAACACGCACGCGCGCTGGTTCAAGGGGCACGTCGCCTATACCATGGCCAAGTACGGCATGAGCATGTGCACGCTCGGGATGGCGGAGGAGTTCCGGGCCGACGGCATTGCGGTGAACTCGCTGTGGCCGCGCACGACGATCGCGACCGCTGCCATCGAAGTGAATTTCCCCGAGGCGATCCTCAGGGCGAGCCGCAAGCCGGCGATCATGGCCGATGCCGCCTACGTGATACTGAACCGCGACAGCCGCAAGGCGACCGGCAACTTCTACGTGGACGAGACGGTGCTGCGGCAGGAGGGCGTAACGAACTTCGATCAGTACGCAGTCACTCCAGGAACCAGTCTTTACACCGACTTGTTCCTGGATTGAAAGTTTGCAGTTTGCAGTTTGCAGTGGACAGTTTACAGTTTGCTGCCAACTGCCAACTGCCCAATTAGAAGGAGGAGCCATGTCACAAGCCACGAGTCATCTGATTTCAGTCGCAACGGCGGTAACGCTCGACGGGCTGTTCCGCGAGCGGGTGAAGCTCACCCCGGACCTGGTCGCCTACCGCGCGCACAACGCGCAGCAGAACAACTGGCGCGACACTACCTGGGCGCAGATCGATCGCGAGGTCGCGCGCTGGCAGGCGGCGCTCGAGCGGGACGGGTTGAAGGCGGGCGACCGCGTCGCGGTGATGCTGAAGAATTCACCGGAATGGGTGACGTTCGATCAGGCGGCGCTCGGCCTGGGGCTGGTGGCGGTGCCGCTCTACACCCAGGACCGGCCGGACAACGTCGCCTACATCCTCAAGGATGCCGGCTGCAAGGTGCTGCTGCTGGAGGGCGCCGAGCAATGGCACGCGTTTGCCGAGGTCAGGGACCAGCTCGCCGGTCTCACGCGTATCCTCACCGTCGACCCGGTGCCCAATGCCGGCGATGCGCGCGTGAAATCCCTGGCGGAATGGCTGCCGGAGAGCGGCGGGACGACCCGCCACGTGCCGCGCGACCCGCAGGTGCTGGCGACCATAGTCTATACCTCCGGCACCACCGGCCGCCCCAAGGGCGTGATGCTGTCGCACCATAACATCCTCAGCAATGCCGCGGCGGGCTGCGACGTACTGACCGTGGGTCCCGACGACCTGTTCCTGTCGTTCCTCCCGCTGTCGCATACGCTCGAGCGCACCTGCGGCTACTATCTCGGGGTCATGACCGGGGCCACGACCGCCTACGCCCGCTCGGTCCTGGTGCTGGGGGAAGACCTGCAGACCATACGGCCCACGATACTGGTGTCGGTGCCCCGCATCTACGAGCGCGTGTATGGACGGATCCGCGACGCGCTCGACGCGGGCTCGCCACTGAAGAAAAAACTGTTCATGCTGGCGGTGGACGTTGGCTACGCGCGCTTTGAGCACACCCAGGGCCGCGGACCGTGGAAGCCGTCATTCCTGCTGTGGCCGGTGCTGAATGCGTTGGTGGCGAAGAAGATCCTGGCGCGCCTGGGCGGCAGGATGCGCGCTGCCTTGAGCGGTGGCGCGGCGCTGCCGCCGGACATCTCGCGGGTATTCATCGGGCTCGGATTGCCCGTGCTGCAAGGCTATGGGCTTACCGAAACCAGCCCGATCGTATCCGCCAACCGTCCTGACGATAACGTGCCGGCCAGCATCGGCACGACGGTGCCCGGCGTAGAGGTCAGGATCGGGGCGCAGAACGCGCTCATGATCAAGGGTCCGAACGTGATGCTGGGCTACTGGAACAACCCGGAAGCGACCAAGGCGATGATTCAGCCCGACGGCTGGCTCAATTCCGGCGACACCGCGCGCATCGACGGGCAGGGACACATCTTCATCACCGGGCGCCTGAAAGAAATCATCGTGCTCTCGAACGGCGAGAAGGTGCCGCCGGTGGACATCGAGTCCGCGATCGCGCGCGACTTGTTGTTCGAGCAAGTGATGCTGCTGGGCGAGGGCAAGCCGTACCTGAGCGTGATGACGGTGCTCAACGCCGACCACTGGAAGAAGCTGTGCGCGGAAGAAGGGCTCGATCCCATCCCGGTGGGCGTGACTTCGAAGCGCGTCGAGGAAATCCTGCGCGTCCGCATTACCGCGCAGATGAAAGAGTTCCCGGGCTACGCGCAGGTTCGCCGCGTCGCCGCGACGCTCGATCCGTGGACGGTGGAGAACGGGCTCCTCACGCCGACCATGAAGTTGAAGCGCGCGAAGGTGATGGAGAAATTCAACGCCGAGATCGGCGGCATGTACGCGGGTCACTGACCCGCGTTACCTGTTCCAAGTTCAAAGTTCCAAGTTCAAAGTTGTAGGTCGAGCGTGGAACCTGGAACCTGGAACCTGGAACGTGGAACCTTGAATCTTGATGAGTGAACAGCGCCCCACCACGACACTCCCTGCTGGCAAGGATGTCACGCTGCGCGTGGCACCCATGCCCGCCGACGCCAACCAGAGCGGCGACATCTTCGGCGGGTGGATCATGGCGCAGGTGGACATCGCGGGCAGCATTCCCGCCATTCGCCACTCCAAGGGCAGGGTCGCGACGGTGGCGGTCAATTCGTTCCAGTTCAAGCAGCCGGTGCTGGTGGGCGATGTCGTCAGTTTTTATGCTGAGGTAGTGCGGGTCGGCAGGACGTCGATCACCGTTAACGTCGAGGTCTATGCCCAGCGCAGGCCGGAGCGCGAGCAGGTTGTCAAAGTCACCGAGGCGACGCTGACTTATGTCGCGTTGGACGAAAACCGGCAGCCCCGTGTTGTATCGGCGCAACAGTGACTGGTGAGTCGGAGTGCAACGATATTGTAGGAATGCCGTTGGAGGGTAAGATAGTTTTCAGAGTTGCCGGGCGGAGCAGGTGCTGCGGCCGGCTTTCAACAAAGGGGGGAGTCATCATGAAAAATCC
>CAZCGD010000663.1:0-2199 GCA_964498105.1 uncultured Streptomycetaceae bacterium | reverse complement strand
CCAGCTGGCGGCGTTGAACGCGGTGCACTGGACCATGTCGGGCGAGGTCGTGCTGATGACGCTGGTCGGTGGCCTGGGCACGGTGTTCGGGCCGGTTGCCGGCGCGCTGGTGGTGCTGGCCATGGAGAACTACCTCGCGCAACTCGGCGCATGGGTCACGATCGTGCAGGGCGTGATCTTCGTTGTCTGCGTGCTGACTTTCCGGCGCGGAATCGTGGGCGAGCTGGGGCGCGTCCTGAAGAAATCGTTATAGGCCCCACGCGCCCACACTGTGGTCCGTCGTTTATCGGACGGCGGTCATGCGGTAATATAGCGGCCGTTTCAAAGTGCAAATTCCACCGACTATCCGGGAGCATGAATGAAGGTTCTGGTAACGGTCAAGCGCGTGATCGACCCCTACGTCAAGGTGCGCGTCAAGGCCGACGGCAGCGGCGTCGAGACCGCCAACGTCAAGATGACGATGAATCCCTTCTGCGAGATCGCCGTCGAGCAGGCGGTGCGCATGAAAGAAGCCGGCGTCGTGACCGAGATCGTGGTGGTCTCGATCGGCACGCAGCAGTCCCAGGAAACGCTGCGCACCGCCATGGCGATGGGCGCGGACAGCGGCATCCTGGTGGAAACCGGGGTCGAGGTGCAGCCGCTCGCGGTCGCCAAGGTCATGAAAGCGGTGGTTGCGAAGGAAAGCCCGCAGCTGGTCATCATGGGCAAGCAGGCGATCGACGATGATTCCAACCAGTGCGGGCAGATGCTGTCGGCGCTGCTCGGCTGGCCGCAGGCGGCGTTTATTTCCAGCATCGCCATCAACGGTGACAGCGCGGACGTCACGCGCGAGATCGACGGCGGCCTCGAGAAGCTCACGATCAGGCTGCCGGCGGTGGTGACGACAGACCTGCGGCTCGCCGAGCCGCGTTACGTCACCCTGCCCAACATCATGAAGGCCAAGAAAAAACCGCTCGAGGTGGTGAAGCCGGATCAACTCGGCGTGGACGTTACGCCGCGGCTGACGACGCTCAAGGTCGAGGAACCATCCCGGCGCGGTGCCGGCGTGAAAGTCGCCGACGTCAAGGAATTGGTGGCGAAGTTGAAGAACGAGGCCAAGGTCATTTAAGCGACGAAGGCCCCGTTCCAAGTTCAATGTTCCAAGTTCAATGTTCCGTGTTCAAAATCGCGAGCGACTGCTCGCACCGACAACCTTAAACCTTAAACCTTGAACCTTGAACCTTGAACCTTGAACCTTGAACTTGGAACTGGGAAATGGAAAAGACATGACAGTACTGGTAATAGCGGAGCACGACGGAAAAAAACTTAAGCCCGGCACCGCTAACGCGGTGACGGCGGCGACGAAGATGGGCGGCGACATCACGGTGCTGGTGGCGGGGCACCAGTGCGGCGACGCCGCCAGGGCGGCAGCGAAGCTCGCGGGAGTCAAGAAAGTGCTCCATTGCGATGCGCCGCATTACCAGGGCTCGCTGGCGGAGAACCTCGCGGCGCTGATCGTGCCGATGGCGCCTCAATACAGCCACGTCGTGGCGCCGGCGACGGGCTTCGGCAAGAACCTGATGCCGCGCGTGGCGGCGCTGCTCGACGTGCAGCAGATCTCGGACATCTCCGCGGTAACGGCGCCCGATACCTTCGTCCGCCCGACCTACGCCGGCAACGTGCTGGTCACGGTGAAATCCTCCGACAAGATCAAGGTGGTGGCGGTGCGGGCCACTGGTTTCGACGCGGTTGGGGAGGGCGGCGGCGTTCCGGTCGAGGCGTTCCCCCCGGGCCCGGATGCGGGGCTCTCGAAATTCAACGGCCAGGAACTCACCAAGTCGGTGCGACCGGAACTGGCCGCCGCGCGCATCATCGTCTCGGGCGGCCGCGGCATGGGCAGCGGCGAGAATTTCAAGCTGCTGGAAGCGCTTGCCGACAAACTGGGAGCGGCCGTCGGCGCCTCGCGTGCCGCGGTGGACTCGGGCTTCGTGCCGAACGACTACCAGGTCGGGCAGACCGGCAAGATCGTTGCCCCCGACCTCTACATCGCGGTCGGCATCTCCGGCGCGATCCAGCACTTGGCCGGCATGAAGGACAGCAAGGTCATCGTCGCCATCAACAAGGACGCGGAAGCGCCGATCTTCGCCGTGGCGAACTATTGGCTCGTCGAAGACCTCTTCAAGGCAGTTCCTGAGTTGACTCAGGAACTGTAACTGCGTG
>CAZCGD010000662.1:0-20625 GCA_964498105.1 uncultured Streptomycetaceae bacterium | reverse complement strand
GATTTCCTGCTGCGCTACACCACCGACGGCGCGGGCAAGCCGTTGCAGGGCGAGATGCGCGCCAGCACGCTGGAGCTGGGGCCGCTGGTGCTGTTGGCCAGGCACTTGCCGCTCGGCGAGGCATTGCGCAAGAACCTCGCGCAATTCTCGCCCAAGGGCGTACTGTCGGACACGGTGGTACGCTGGAACGGGGAGTGGAGCGAGCCGCGGCAGTACAGCATCCGCGGGCGATTCCAGAATGTATCGCTCAACCACGCCGGCAGGATCCCCGGGTTCACCGGCGTGAGCGGTTCGCTGGACGCGAACGAGCGCGCCGGCACCGTCTCCCTCAACTCGCGCGAGGCTACGGTGGCAATGCCGCTGGTGTTCCGCGACCAGCACGCGTTCGACACCCTCGCCGCGCAAGTCTCCTGGACGCGCAGCGGCGGCGAGACCGAGCTGAAGCTGAACCACGTCGCGTTCTCGAATGCGCACCTGGCTGGCACCGTGCTTGGCGTCTACCGTACCTCCGGGTCCACGCAGGGCACCATCGACCTCACCGGCAACCTGGCGCGGGCGCAGGCGCGCTTCGTGGGCCGCTACATCCCGCTGGCGGCCGGACGGGCCACGCAGGACTGGCTCGATGCAGCGTTCCTCGCCGGCGGAGCGGAAAGCGTGACGCTGCGGCTGAAGGGCAATCTCGACGAATTTCCATTCGCCGATGGCAGGGACGGAGTGTTCCAGGTCACGGCCAGGGTCACCGGCGTCAGACTCCATTACGTCGATGGCTGGCCGGACATCGAAAATATTGCCGGTGACCTCGTCTTTCGCGGCGGGCGCATGGACGTCTACGCGCAGCAGGGATCCATCCTTGGTGTGCGCCTGCCGCGGGTGCACGCGGAGATTCCGGACCTGGTCCACGGCAAGGAGATACTGAAGTTGTCCGGAGACGCCGAGGGCCTCACCGCCGACTTCCTTGCATTCATCGACAAAAGCCCGGTCGCCGGGATGACCGACAGGTTCACCGACGGCTGGAAGGCGCAGGGATCCGGCAGGCTCGCGCTGAAGCTGTCGCTGCCGCTGCGCGAGCTGGAATCCGGAAATACCAGGGTGTCCGGCGCCTTCCAGTTCGCGGCCAATACGGTTGTGCTTATGCCGGAGTGGCCCGCGGTCGAACAGGCGGGCGGGCGCGTCGAGTTCACCGAGTCCGGGGTGCAGGTGCCCGCCGTAAGCGGAACGCTGTTCGGCGGACCGGTGGCGATCAGCGCGACCGGTGGCGGCGACGCTGCAGTGCGTGTCAACGTTCAGGGACGCGTCGACGCCGACCGCGCGCGCCGCTCCGCCGGCAGCCCGCCCTGGATGCAGCGCCTGCGCGGGGCCACCGACTGGCGCGCGCAGATCACGGCCCGCAAGCGCACCGCGGACATACTGATCGAGTCAACCCTGCAGGGCCTGGCGATCGACCTGCCGGCGCCGCTGGCGAAGACCGCCGCGGAAACGCGGCCGATGCGCTTTGAGCGCCGGCTGCTGTCTCCCGGCCAGGACCGGTTGAGCCTGTCCGTCGGCGAGATTCTCGGGATGAATCTGCTGCGGCGCTCGGAAGGCGATCGCGTCACGATCGCGCGCGGCATGGTGCGTTTCGGTGGCGCGGCGGCGGAACCGGACCGGCCGGGCGTCTGGGTGAGCGGCGCGGTCAAGGCGGTCGATATCGACCGCTGGCTCGCCCTGGTCCCGAAGGACGGCGGCGAGACGCGCGTCGAGTGGGGCGGAGTCGACCTCAGGCTCGGCGCGCTGGACGTGCTGGGCCGGCGGTTCAACGAGCTCACGCTCAACGCCGCCGTCCAGGCTGGACAATGGCGCGGCACCGTCTCCGGCAAGGAGGTCGAGGGCAGCGCGTCCTGGCAGCCGCAGGGGCGGGGCACGCTGGTCGCCCGCTTGAAGACGTTTACCGTGCCGGCGGCCGCGCCTTATGCGATCGAGGCGCCGGGCGCCGCGCAGCAGGCGCAGAGCGAGAGCGAGCTGCCGGCGATCGATATCATCGCCGAACAGTTCATCAACAAGGACAAGGCGCTCGGCCGGCTCGAATTCGTCGCCACGCCCGAAGGGCGCGACTGGCGCATCGAGAAGCTGAGCCTCGTCAATCCCGAATCCACTTTCACGCTGGACGGATTGTGGCAGGTCGGGCGCGCCCAGCCGCGCACCGAGATCCACCTGCGGCTGGAAGCAACGGACGTCGGCAAGCTGCTGGTGCGCCTGGGCTACCCTGATGGTGTACGGCGCGGGACCGCGAAACTGGAAGGCACGGCGGCGTGGTCCGGCGCGCCGTACGATATCGATTACCCGACGCTCTCCGGCACCCTGTCGCTGGAGGCTGCCAAGGGCCAGTTCGTCAAGCTCGACCCTGGCGCGGGCAAGCTGCTCGGCATCCTCAGCCTGCAGGCGCTGCCGCGTCGGGTTACGTTCGATTTTCGCGACGTCTTCAGCGAGGGCTTCGCGTTCGACGAGATTGCCGGGACCGCGACGATTGCCCGCGGCGTCGCCAACGCGGAGAATTTCCGCATCGAGGGGCCGGCCGCGCGGATCACCATGAGCGGCGGCGTCGATCTTGCGCAGGAGACGCAGAAGCTCAACGTGCGCATTGTGCCGCAGATTACCGACACCGTGGCGATAGCGGGCGCCCTCTTCGGCGGCCCGATTGCGGGGATTGCGGCCTACCTCGCCCAGAAAATCCTGAAGGACCCGTTCGGGCAGGCCGTCGCCTTTGAATACGACGTGACCGGCACCTGGTCGGACCCGACTGTGAAAAGAATACCAAGAGCAAAGCCCGAAGCGACCGTGTGGCCGGAATGACCCGAATGACCGGAGTGATAAGATTCTCTTGCGGCATGGGGTTGCTCGCCGTGGTGTTTGCTGTCGCAGCGCAGACTTTCGTCGTTCCTCCCGAACTGTGGGACCGGCCACGCGGCGGCCGAGCGGTGCTGGATCAACCGGCGATACGCCAGGCGGTCAATGCCTGCCTCGCGCAGCCGGACGCCCGCCTGATTGTCCACCACGGCGCCGGGCAGGAGTCCCTGCTGGCCGCCGAGGAACTGCGCTCGTGGCTCACGGCGCTGGCGGTCGAGCCCGCGCGCGTTTCATTGCGCGGCGGCCGGAGGCCGGCGGAGCCGCTGCTGCTTGAGATAGTGCGTGATTGAAATCATGAGAAGCGAAAGACGCAGGACGAGAGGCGATAGACGAGCGGCGGGAAACGCAAAGTCGGGCGATTTTCCGCTCTCGCCTGTCGCCCGGCGCCTCTCGCTCCCGGCAACGAACGCGGCGCGTTCGTCTTTCGGCAAGGCCAAGCCGCACATCATGGATACCGACGCGCAGCAGGGCGTCACGCGCGTCGCCGCGGTGCAGCTGGCCTCCGGCCCCAACATCAAGGGCAATCTCAACGAAGCCGGCAGGCTGATCGAGATGGCCGTGGCGGGGGGCTCCAGGCTGGTGGTGCTGCCCGAGTACTTTGCGATCATGGGTTTGCGCGATGGTGACAAGGTCAAGGCGCGCGAGAAGCCGGGCGCTGGCCCGATACAGGAATTCCTGGCCGCAGAGGCGCGCAAGCACGGCATCTGGCTCGTCGGCGGCTCGGTGCCGCTCGACGCGTCGAGCCCGGACAAGGTGCGCAACAGCTGCCTGGTCTACGACGACAAGGGCAGGCTCGCCGCGCGCTACGACAAGATCCATCTCTTCGGCTTCGAGATGGGCAAGGAGCGCTACGAAGAAGAGCGCACCATCGAGCCCGGCCGGGACGTGGTGACGGTGGACGCGCCGTTCGGCCGGCTCGGGCTGTCCATCTGCTACGACCTGCGCTTTCCCGAGCTCTACCGCGCCATGAAGGCGGTGGACATCATCCTGGTGCCCTCGGCTTTCACGGAAACCACCGGCAAGGCGCACTGGGAAACCCTGATCCGGGCGCGCGCCATCGAGAACCTCGCTTACGTGCTGGCACCGGCGCAGGGCGGGTATCACCTGAGCGGGCGCGAGACCCATGGCGACAGCATGATCGTGGACCCGTGGGGCGTGGTGCTCGACCGGCTGCCGCGCGGCTCGGGCGTGGTGATGGCCAGCGTCAACCTGCAGCACCTGCGCAACCTGCGGCAGAGCTTGCCGGCACTCACGCATCGGACCCTTCACCGATGCTGAGTTCCAAGTTCCAAGTTCAAGGTTCAAAGTTCCATGTTGAAACACGGCTTTGCGACGCCAATTAATAGATAATGCATGCACAACGGTGAATTGATGCGAAACGTTGAACCTGGAACATTGAACCTGGAACCTGGAACGTCATTCGCCACGGCGAATGACGTCCTGCTGGCGCCGTACTCCCTCGATTCCGGCAAGTTGCAGGGCGTGTTCGGCGAGATCCTCGCGCACCGGGTGGACTACGCTGACCTCTATTTCCAGTACACGCGCAGCGAGTCGTGGAGCCTGGAGGAAGGCATCGTCAAGTCCGGCAGCTTCAACATCGACCAGGGCGTCGGGGTGCGCGCGGTGAGCGGAGAGAAGACCGCGTTTGCTTATTCCGACGATATCAGCCTGACGGCGCTGGAAGCGGCGGCGCGCGCGACGCGCGCCATCGCGCGCCAGGGCCAGGCGGGCCGCACGCAGGTCGCGAAGCGCGCAACGGGTCACAGCCTCACGGGGCACAACCTTTACACACCGCACGACCCCATCGCCAGCCTGCGGGACCAGGCGAAGGTGGCGTTGCTCGAACGCATCGAGCGCCGCGCGCGCGCTCTCGATGCGCGCGTGACGCAGGTCATGGCCTACCTCGGCGGCGAATACGAAGTGGCGCTGGTCGCGCGCGCGGACGGCGTGCTCGCCGCCGACGTGCGTCCGCTGGTACGCCTGTCACTGCAGGTGATTGTCGAGCAGAACGGGCGGCGCGAGCAGGGCAGCTCCGGCGGCGGCGGGCGTTTCGACTACGCCTATTTCACCGACGACGTGCTGGACGACTACGCGAGACGCGCGGTGGATCAGGCGCTGGTAAACCTCGAGGCGCGGCCGGCGCCAGCGGGCACCATGACGGTGGTGCTGGGGCCGGGCTGGCCGGGCGTGCTGCTGCACGAGGCGATCGGCCACGGGCTGGAAGGCGATTTCAACCGCAAGGGCACCTCCGCGTTCAGCGGGCGCATCGGTGAGCGCGTGGCGGCGCCGGGCGTCACCGTGGTGGACGACGGCACCATCGCGCGCCGGCGCGGCTCGCTCAATATCGACGACGAGGGCCATCCCACGCAACGCAACGTGCTGATCGAGGACGGCGTGCTGAAGGGCTACCTGCAGGACAGCCTGAACGCGCGCCTGATGAAAGTGCCGCCCACCGGCAACGGCCGGCGCGAGTCGTACGCGCACATCCCGATGCCGCGCATGACTAATACCTACATGCTGAATGGCGACCGGCCGCCGGAAGAGATCATCGCCTCGGTGAAGAACGGGCTCTACGCGGTGAATTTCGGCGGCGGGCAGGTGGACATTACCAGCGGCAAGTTCGTCTTTTCCGCGTCCGAGGCCTACGTCATCGAGAACGGCAAGGTCGGCCACCCGGTCAAGGGCGCGACGCTGATCGGCAACGGGCCCGACGCGCTGACGCGCGTGGCGCTGATCGGCAACGACATGGAGCTCGACCCCGGCGTCGGCACCTGTGGCAAAGAAGGGCAGAGTGTGCCCGTCGGCGTCGGACAACCGACATTGCGCATAGATGGTCTTACGGTCGGCGGCACTGCCTAGAATCCGTGATTCGTGAATCGTGAATCGTGATTCGTTAAGGCGGATCGCGGTTGAGCAATCGTCGAATCACGAATCACCAATCACGACTCACGCCGTTGGGCCTCCAAATTGAATGTGAGATACAATGCCTTGATTCTTATGGCAGAAGGTAAAATGCAATACCGCACCGACGACATCCGGATCAAGGAAATCAAGGAGCTCGTGCCGCCGTCGCACGTGTTGCGCGAGTTTCCGATCTCCGAGAAAGCGGCCAGGTTGGCCTACGACACGCGGCAGGCGATCCACCGCATCCTGCACGGCGCGGATGACCGGCTGCTGGTCATCATGGGGCCATGCTCGGTGCACGACGTGAAAGCGGCCCGGGAATACGCCGGCAAGCTCGAGCGCGAGAAGGAAAAACTCGCCGGCGAGCTGCTGGTGGTGATGCGCGTGTATTTCGAGAAGCCGCGCACGACGGTCGGCTGGAAGGGGCTCATCAACGATCCGAACCTCGACGGCAGCTTCCGCATCAACGAAGGTCTGCGCGTCGCGCGCCGGTTGCTGCTCGACCTGAACGAACTGGGCATGCCGGTCGGCTGCGAGTTTCTCGACATGATCACGCCGCAATACATCGCTGACCTGGTGTCGTGGGGCGCGATTGGCGCACGCACGACCGAGTCCCAGATCCACCGCGAGCTCGCGTCGGGCCTGTCCTGCCCGGTGGGCTTCAAGAACGGCACTGACGGCAGCGTCAGGATCGCGGTGGACGCGATTCGCGCGGCCAGCGCGCCGCATCATTTCCTGTCGGTTACCAAGGCCGGCCATAGCGCGATCGTTGCCACCGCCGGCAACGAGGATTGCCACATCATCCTGCGCGGCGGGAGCAGGCCGAACTACGATGCGGCGAGCGTGGATGCGGCCGCGAAGGTGCTGGCCGAAGCCGGCGTGCCGGCGCGGCTGATGATCGATTTCAGCCACGGTAATTCGAGCAAGCAGCCCGAGAAGCAGGTGGATGTGGCACAGGACGTGGCGGGCCAGCTCGCCGGCGGCGATACGCGCATCTTCGGCATCATGGCCGAAAGCCACCTCAAGGCGGGCCGGCAGGACCTGGTGCCGGGCAAGGAACTGGTCTACGGCATGAGCATCACCGACGGCTGCATCGGCTGGGAAGACAGCCGCAAGGTGCTGGCCGCCCTGGCGGACGGCGTGCGCCAGCGGCGCCTCAAGGCCCAGCGGGCAGAGTAAGTACGGTGAATCGTGATATATAGTGCGATGAATCAACTCGGAATCTGACAGGGAACGGGGCGGCGACATGGCGCAGGGGCAGATCGAACGCGGAGCCGGGCCGGGCAGACTGCAGCAGTTTCAGAGCTTCGGCAAGGGCACCGCGTTCTCTAACCAGATATTCGGCCTGGTCGGCCGCTCGCTGTTCTTCGCCGAGTTCTCGCGCGAGGATATCTCCATCCTCGCCGCCTATATGGATGTCTACCACGCGGGGACGGAACAGGTCATCATTCGCGAGACTGACGGCGGCGATTACATGTTGCTGATCATCGAGGGCGCCGTGAACATCCTCAAGAAGAGCATGCGCGGCGAGCAGCGGCACATGACCAAGGCCAGCCCGGGCATGACGCTGGGCGAGATGTCCATGATAGACGGCGAGCCACGCTTCGCCACCTGCATCGCCACCGAACCCACCGTGTTCGCCGTGCTGCACCGCGACGACATGGCGAAGATCATCCTCGATCAACCCAGCCTCGGCTCCAAGATCCTGGTCAAGCTGGTGTCGATGCTCGCGGCGCGGCTGCGCCAGACCAGCGCCAAGCTGTTGCAGTACATGGAGCGCGGGAATCTCTGAGCCGCGCGCTGCGCGCGCGGCATTAGTGAATGGTGAATGGTGAATGGTGAATGGTAAGAGCGACGCTCCGCGTCATCCATTTCTTGTTTGCCGCCAGTTCTTCCTTGTCCAGCCAGCACTATTTCTAGCCTGTTTCGTTGCCAATGTTTCGGTAGCGGCCGCGCAATCTATTTCCGTTGTTGATGATCGCGGCAAGCAGGTCGTGCTGGCTGCACCGGCGCAGCGGATCGTTGCGCTGTCGCCGCACCTGGCGGAGCTGGCGTTCGCCGCGGGCGCCGGCAGACAACTCGTCGGCGTCGTGCGCCACAGTGATTTCCCGCCTGCGGTCCGCGATCTGCCGCAGACAGGTGACGCGGCGCGCGTGGACTTTGAGCGGATTGCCTTGCTGCAGCCGGATCTGGTGCTGGCCTGGCGAAGCGGCAACCCCGCGGGCGACATCGCACGGGTGGAGCAATTGGGTTTCCCGGTCTTCGTCACCGAGCCTGCGCGCCTCTCGGACATTCCCCGCCTGCTGCGTGCCATCGGCGAACTAGCCGGCACGCGACCGGCAGCCGAAAAGGCGGCGGCCGGCTTCGAGCGCGAGATGGCGGCGCTGCGCGCCCGCCATGCGCAAGCGTCCCGAGTGCGGGTGTTCTACCAGATCTGGCACCGGCCGCTGCTGACGGTGAACGGCGCGCACGCGATCAGCGACGTGATCGCGCTGTGCGGCGGGGAGAACGTTTTCGCCGACCTTGGGCAGCTTACGCCTACGGTATCGCTCGAGTCGGTGCTGGCAGCCAGGCCGGAAATGATCCTCGGCGGCGGCTCGGCCGGCGGGGAGCAGGAGTTCACCGGCTGGTGGCGCGCGTCGGCGGTGCCGGCGCTGCGCGAGCTGCCGGCGCGCTACATCAACCCGGACCTGATCCAGCGGCAGACGCCACGCATGGTGGAGGGGGCGAAGGCGGTGTGCGCGGCGCTGGAGCAGGTTCGAAGGAATCGCCAAGACGCCGAGGCCGCCAAGAAAGACAAGCATGGAACCGCAGATAAACGCGGATAAGATCAAGAACCAATTTTGCCGCCGATGAACGCCGATAGGAACAATAGTGGAGACCGCTAATGTCCCCCGCTAACCGGCGCGCGCTGATTTTGCGCGTGTCTGGGTTGAGCGGATGGTTAGACGTGACCTTTTCTCCTGAAATCGTCCTGACACGTACTTGTGCAGGACGCTTGCGATCAGGGTCTGATAAGGAACGCCTTCCTCATACGCCCGGGCCTGGATAGCCATCAAGTCGGCGGCAGAAAGGCGGATATTCACGCGCCTGTCCTTGATGAAAGTGGCGCGTGCGGCGTCGCGGAACGCGGCGAGCTGCGTCTTCGTCGGGCGAGCGGAAACCAGCGTGCCCTTCTCGTATGAGCCGAGTATTTCCCTTTCGTAGCGGTCAAGCCTTTTCATCTGCGCCTTTCGTTCCAAGATAATCCCGCGTCGCCCTACGGCTCGGAATGATGGTCTTCAGAAAGTAATGTGTGCTCTCCTCGACCGAGGGGACAAGAAAGACATAATTGCGGTATGCCACAACCAGCACGACCTGTCCCGGGTATCGACGCTGGTTCGGGTGGACCAGGATGTCCTTTAGCCCATCTTCCTCGATTGCGAGAACGATTTCCTCGAAGGAGATGCCGCGCGCGTCCTTCAGGCGATCGTTCTTGTCCGGATTCCACCGGTAAGGCTTCACGTCGGCATTCTAGCGTAATGTGTGCCTTTTGTCATCAGCTTGCCGGCGCGCTACATCAACCCGGACCATATCCAGCGGCAGACGCCGCGCATCGTAGAGGGGGCGAAGGCGGTGTGCGCGGCGTTGGAAAAAGTCAGAATGAGCCGCCGTTCAACGCGCGGAGAGGAATCAGAGATTAACGTGAAGTAGTTGGACTAAAAGCCGGTTCGTAAAGCGGCATTGTGCGCGTGACAAAGTCATTCCTCAAGCGGATCAGCATTTTAAGGCGCGGGGCTGTATAAAAATTCAGGAATTCAGTGACTCAGGCTTGCTACAGGTGTTCGTTAGCCGTTACTTCATCACTGCGTCACTTCATTACCGCTCTTAATACTTGCCCCGCCCGGCGGGATACTGCTTCTCCCAGTTCCTGCCGTCGGTCTGCACAACCACCATGTCCTCGACCGTGCCCGGGTCGAGGTAGCGCGCGTTGACGCTGAAGCCGTCCGGGTGTGAGCGCGGCACGTAGAAGGACTTGATGCCGCACACCGAGCAGAACAAGTGCTGTGCGACACCCGTGTTGAAGCTGTATTCCGCTTTTGATTTTGTTAATCCTGTTAATCCTGTCTATTTCTTGGTTTTCTTGGCGTCATGGCGCCTTGGCGGCGTGTCATCACTGGAATTTTAACGCCGCCGGCGAGATCAGCACCCCGAACTGCTCGCACCAGATGACCACGCTGCCGTACTTCGTCAAATCCACGCCCGCTGGCACCGGGTAGTTCTGGCTGCCCTTGAAGGCCTTCAATCGCCCGAGATCCACGAACATCGTGCGTGCGACGTTGGTGCTGGGAATGACGTTCTTCTCCGGCACCAGGTAGACGTGGAACTTGGGCCCCGGCCCCACCTCGAAATCGTTCTCCAGATGCACGAGATCCTGGTACGCGGTCACCTTTCCCTTGCCGTAGTGGATCGGGTCGTTGGGGTTGGCGTGGGTGAATGTGCCCGTCGCCACTATTTTTCTCGCGGACTTGTCGTCCACTTTCTCCGTCGCGACAATGTCCGCGAGAAAAATATAAGGATAGATGAAAATGCCCAATGTGAATCCCGCCGCCGTGCCAAGCAGCCCGCCGACAACGAAAATGATGATCGATTTCTTCATGACTCCCCACTCTTAGCTTCTTGGCGGTTCAATAAAAGAGGGAAGCGGAGGGAACACCTCCCACCACCCCGTCACTTCGTGACACCCCTCCTCGGGCAGGAGGGGAATTGTTTTGTTCTAATCCTGTTAATCCTGTTAATCCTGTCCATTTTGGTTCTTGTTTTTTGGCGTCTTGGCGTCTTGGCGGCTAATCTATTACAGGATTTTCACGCACTGGCCCTTGAATATGACCGGACCCGTCGGCACCCCGGTGGGCGAGCCGCCGGCGGGCTCGACGCTCATCGCGATGCCCCAGGCGTCTCCCATCCTGCTGGCCAGGGCCGGCGCGACTTTCATCACCTGGTCGCGATCGATGCTGATGAGCCCCATCGACACCGGCGCGGACTTGCCGCCCGGCAGCATCCACATTTCCCACGCGGTGCCGGACGCCATCGTCGGATGCTCCTGGACGACCTTGATGCGGAGGTGCGGATCGCGCATCGCAGTCATCGGCGGCCACGAGACCACCATGGCGGGCTGCCCCCGGTCATCGTTCATCACCGCTACCATCGCCAGCGGCGGCTCCGGCCGGGGCGCCATGCCGATGAACGCGGCGAGGACCAGGGCGAAGGTCGTGCCAGTTACAGCCAAACCGCGCCAGAAGGCCAGGCCGACGCCGGCGCGGGCAGTGCCAGCGATGCGGCGCGATATCGCCTGCCACACGCGCGCCGGCGGAGCGATCTCGCCGGCGGCGGCGGCGAGCGGAGTGATGCTGGCTTCCCATTCGGCGACGGTGCGCCGCAGCGCGGGATCGTAACGTTGCAGGGACTCGAAGCGCGCGCGGGCGCGCCCGCGCAGCGTGCCGAGCACGTACTCCGCCGCCAGCTTGTCGCGCAGTTGCGGGTTTCTGTAAGAGGCCATTAAGGACCTATGAAATCGCCGATGAACGCTGATGAATGCCGGTTAATACGAAAATCAATGCCACCCCCATCCCAACCTTCCCCCTGAGGGGGAAGGAGATTTTTGGGTGTGCGGGCCACAGAATGAGTTCCCTCCCTCTCAGGGGGAGGGCTAGGGTGGGGGTGGTTCTTGATTTGATGTTCATCGGCGTCCATCGGCGGCAAAATATATTCACGCGCCTGAAAGGCAACCCTTCAACCGCTCGAGGCCGCGCCGCACCCAGGTCTTCACCGTGCCGAGCGGCTGCTGCATGTGGCTCGCAAGTTCGGAGTGGCTCAACCCGTGAAAGAACGCGAGCATGATGCTCTGGCGCTGCTTCGCTTCCAGCTGCTGCAGGCAGCGCCCCAGGGCTGCCGCGTCCGACGCCGCCAGCAGGCTGTCCATGGGACCCGGCGCGTCGTCCTGCCAAGCCTCGACCGCGATGTCGTATTCCACGCCGGTCGCCTCCGTCCGCGGGCGGCGCAGCCAGTCGAGGCAGCGGTTGCGGACGATGCTGGTCATCCAGGTGAGCGGCGCGCTCTTCGCCACCGCGTAGTCCCCGGCGTGGTTCCAGATGTTGACGTAGCATTCCTGCAGCACCTCTTCGGCCCAGTCCTGTCTCCTCAATATACGTAGCGCGACCCCGTACAGTTTCGCGGACGTGAGTTGATATAAGTCCCCGAATGCACGCTGGTTCTTGAGCGCGCTTTGGGCCATCAGCCGGGCGAGCTCGGTGGCCAGGGCGTCGGGAGGAGGACGGGTCATAAGCGAGGGATGAGGGACAATAAGTTTGCAGTTTGCAGTGGGCAGTTTGCAGTTACTGCCAACTGACGGCTGCCAACTGACGGCTGCCAACTGTCAACTGCCGCTCCGGTTCTTGCCCTGCTGCCACAGCACATCCGGTTGGCCCGCCGCACGGTTGAGGTCTCGCGACAGCACGAACAACAGGTCGGAGAGCCGGTTGAGGTAGGCCAGTAACGCGGGCGCGACCTTCTGCTTGCGGGAGAGGGTGACGAGGCGCCGCTCGGCGCGGCGGCAGACCGTGCGCGCCACGTGGGCGAGGGCGGCGGGCCGCGAGCCGGCCGGCAGGATGAAATCCTTGAGCGGGGGCAGCCCGGCGTTGAAGCGGTCGAGCTCGCGTTCGAGTCTGTCTACGTGGGCTTTGCTCATGATCGCGTGACCGGGCACGGAGAGCTCGCCGCCGAGATCGAACAGGTCGTTCTGCACGTTGTCGAGGCACGCGCGCACGGCGCCCGGCAGCGTCTCCGCGAGCAGCACGCCGAGGGCGCTGTTCAACTCGTCCACCGCGCCGATCGCCTCGATGCGCGGCGCGTCCTTCGTCACGCGCGAGCCGTCGGCGAGCCCCGTCGCGCCGCCGTCGCCGGTGCGGGTGTAGATCTTGGTGAGCCGGTTACTCATAGCCGCTTATTCTATTGGAACGGCCTCAGCAGGAAGTCTTCGGGCGGGAGCGCGCCAGCGCCGGTCGCCGAGTGGATGGCTTCCAGCGCAACGTCTTCGGTACGGTAGAGATTGTGCGCGCCGACCAGTTCGTGCAGCCCGGTGCGCTCCATCACCTGAATCACCTGGTGCTTCAACCCGGAGAACACCAGGGTGACGCCGCTGTCGCGCAACCGCTGCACCAGGTGGCGGATCACTTCTTCTCCCGAGGCGTCAATCTCGTTGATGCCGTCACCCACGATCAGGACGTGGCGGGCTTCGGGATGGCGGGCGACCTGCTCCAGCACGGCATCCTCGAAGTACGGCACGTTCGCGAAATAGAGCGAACCGTCAAAGCGGACGGCAACGACGTGACTGCTGGTCGGCAGGTTGTGCATCGCGGCGTCCCTGAGGGTTCCGTCGGCATGTCGCCCAAGCACCACGACCCGCGGGCGCATGGTGCGGTAGAGGTACAGCACGATCGCGAGCGCGGCGCCGATCAGGATGCCCGTGTCGAGGTGCGGTGCGAAGAAGAGGGTGGCGGCAAAGGTCGCGACCGCGGCCAGGCCATCGTGCCGCTGGGCCTTCCAGATGTGGCGGATGGCGTCCACGTTCACGAGACTGACCACCGCCATCATGATGATGGCGGCCAGCACCGATTGCGGAAGGTGATACAGCAGCGGGGTGAAAGCCAGCAGCGTTACCAGCACGATAACGGCCGTTACTACCGAAGACACGCCGGTCACCGCGCCGGCGGAGAGGTTGACGGCCGAGCGCGAGAACGACCCGCTCACGGGAAACGACTGGCAGAAGCTGCCGACGATATTCGCGAGCCCCTGGCCGAGCAGCTCCTGATTGGGATCTATGCGCTGCCTGGTCCTGGTTGCCATCGCCTTGGCGATAGATACGGCTTCCATGAATCCCACCAGCGTAATAACGAACGCTGTGGACAGCAGCATCGTGATCATTTCCCCGTTTAGCTGGGGCACGACGAGATTCGGCAGCCCGGCGGGGATCGCACCCACCACGGCGCCACCGGCCATCTCGAATCCGGTCTGCCAGCTCATTACCGCGGTGATGGCGACTGCGATGAGGACGCCGGGCCAGCGTGGCGCGTATTTGCGGAGCAGCCACATGATCGCGAATGCCGCGATGCCCATCAGCAGGGTGGGACTATGCAAGTTAACGGCCTGTCCCAGCACGCCCCAGACGTCGGCCAGAAAGCTGGCGCTGCGACTGCCGGGGATGCCCAGAAGCTTGTCGATCTGCGAAAGGGCGATGATGATGGCGGCGGCGTTGGTGAATCCGACGATGACGGGATGCGACACGAAGTTGATGATTGCGCCCAGCCGGAGCAATCCCAGCGAGAGTTCCATCACGCCGACCATCAGCGCCAGCAGGATCGCCAGCGCGATGAACTGGTCGGTGCCCGGCGCGGCGAAGTTGGCGAGCGTCGAGCCGGTCAGCAGGGAAACCATGGCGACCGGGCCGGTCGCCAGTTGATGCGAGGAGCCCCACATCGCGCCGATTATCACTGGCAGGAAGGCCGCATAGAGCCCGTAGTAAGGCGGCATGCCGGCAAGCTGCGCGTAAGCCATGGATTGCGGCACCAGCACCATGGCGACGGTGATACCGGCGATCAGGTCGGCTCTCAGCGCTTCGCGCTTGAGCGGGAACCAGGATAGAAAAGGGAAGAAGCGGTGCAGTTTTTTCATGGACACCAGGGCGCCGCCGGGAAAGACTCCGGAAGGATTATCTGCCATCGGGTCGTGCCGGGCAAACCCGGCCCGCTGAGACTCGCCCGGTGACTGGTGACTCGTGCCGCGCGCGCGGCCATGCCGCGAGTTGTTTTTTCTACACTCGACACTCGACACTCGACCCTCGACCCTCGAATCACGCCGTCTTCTTCTTGAATCCGCACAAATCGCTGATCAGGCAAGTCGGACAATCGGGCTTTCTGGCCTTGCAGACGTAGCGGCCGTGCAGGATCAGCCAGTGGTGGGCGTCGAGCCGGAATTCCTCCGGCACCCCCTTCAGCAGCTTTTCCTCCACCGCTCGCACGTTCCTGCCCGGCGCGAGGCCGCTACGATTGGCGACGCGGAAGATGTGCGTGTCGACGGCGATGGTGGGCTCCCCGAATGCGGTATTGAGGATGACGTTGGCCGTCTTCCGGCCGACGCCCGGCAGCGCCTCCAGCTCCGCGCGCGTGCGGGGCACCTCGCCGTGGTGCTGGTCGATCAGCAGCCGGCAGGTGGCGAGGAGGTTCTTTGCCTTGGTGCGGTAGAGGCCGATACGCTTGATATAACGCTCGAGCCCGCGGCGGCCCAGCGCGAGGATGGCGGCGGGGGCGGCGGCGGCCCTGAACAGCTCCGTGGTGGCAAGATTGACGCTCTTGTCGGTGGCCTGCGCCGACAGCACCACGGATACCAGCAGTTCGAACGGCGAGGCGTAAACCAGCTCGGTGCGGGGAGCGGGATTGGCGGCGCGCAACCGCGTGAACATGGTGGTGCGCTGCTGGGGCGTCATGGGCATGTATAACCCTGGAATCTCTGTGGCTGAATTGCAGTTTTTCCAGGGTAAAGGGCGATAGCGCGACGCTCCGATGGTCATTATAATCAGTGAGGAAGGAGTTTGCCGGTCGTTGCCCCGACAAACTCCTTACACGAATCGCTCTTCAGAAAATGGTTCAAAGATACTGGGGAAGCACGATTTCAACTGGGCGCGCTCTGCCGGCGCTGCGCATGATGCTGGCTGCGGTTTTTTTAGCTGCTGCTCCTGCGGCAGCTCAGCAGGTGACGGTGGAACGCGATTCCCCCCTGTATTCCGAGCCGCGCCTGGACTCGTCCCCCGTCACCCAGCTCAAGCAGGGGGCGACGGGCGAGGTGGTCGGCAAGCAGGGGGCGTGGCTCAACCTCAAGACCGCTGGCGGCAGCGGCTGGCTGTTTTCCTTCAACGTGCGCTTCCAGAGCCAGCAGGCGGGTTCGGGCGACTCGGGCGCCGGCTCCACCGCCGGCCGGTTGTTCGGCCCGCGGCGTAATGTGGCCGTCACCAGCACCATCGGCATCCGCGGCATCGAGGAAGAGGACCTCAAGCAGGCGACCTTCAATGCCGCGCAGATGAAGTTGCTCGACGGCTACGCCGCCACCCGGCAGGCGGCGGAGCGGGGCGCGCGCGCATCGGGGCTGACGCCGGAGCAGGTCGAATTCATGGGTACGAAATAGGAATTTGTCGGCCTTTGGCCGACAAATTCCTTATACAAAACCGCCGAGCATCTTTAATGAAACCCAGGATAATGACCCCGCCTGGCATTCCATGGGCACGCGCGTAGGCTGAAAATGAGATTTTCACTGTCAGAAATTCGGCGGACGTTAGGCCGGCGAATTCCTCTTGCCGCCGTCCTGATGACCGTGCTTGCCGGACTTGCGGGCGCGGCGTCGTTCGACCTCAATCGCCTCTTTGACGCCGGCAAGGACCTTAGGTCGGCCGTCAAGAGCATCGACGAGAAGGAAGAGATCGAGATCGGCCGCGAGGTGGCGGGGCGAACGCTGGGAGCGGCACCGCTGGTAGCCGATCCCGAGCTGCAGGCGTACGTCAACCGCGTCGGGCGCTGGATTGCGATGCAGACCGAGCGCCCCGACCTGCCGTGGCATTTCGGCGTGCTCAATACCGCCTCGGTCAACGCTTTCGCGGCGCCGGGCGGCTACGTGTTGATCACGCGCGGGCTCTACGACCTCCTCGACAACGAGGCGCAGCTCGCGGGCGTGCTGGGCCACGAGATCGGCCATATCGTGCAGCGCCACCACATCAAGGTCATGCAGCAAAGCGCCGCGGTATCCGCCGGGGCGCGACTGGCACAGGGCGACAACCGCTCGCAACTCGTCAACAACGCGATCGGCACCGGCGCCGAAGTGCTGGCGCGCGGTCTGGACAAGGACGCCGAGTTCGAGGCCGACCGCATCGGCGTCGTGCTCGCCGCGCGTGCCGGCTACAGCCCGTACGGGCTGGTCGAGGTGCTGCACCGGCTCGCGGCGAGGGCCGCCGACGATGCATCCCTTGCACTGCTGTTCAAAACGCACCCGGCGCCCGGCGAGCGGCTGACCCAGTTGGGGGACGCACTGGCGCCGCGCGTGGCGCAGCTTCCGGCCGGCAAGGAGCCCGCCATCCGTGAGGTGAACCCCAATGCGCCGCCGCCGGTGGCCGCGAAGCCGATCGCCGCCGGCGGCGCGCGCGCCCTGCAACAAGAGGAACCCGGCGCCGCCCAGACGTCGAAGCCGGCGGGCAAGGGCGGCATCGATCCCGCGGGCATCCTCCGCGGCATTTTTGGGCGCTGACGCGGTAAGAAATGGACAGGATTAACATGCCCTGATCGGGGCGCCCCCATCCTACCTTCCCCCGCACGCGGGGGAAGGGGATATACAGGATTAGATCAAAAGCACATTCGAAACGGGTTGGAGGCTGGTGTTTGAATCTTGTTAATCCTGTTAATCCTGTCTATTCTGGTTTTGTCGTTCGTTGTTGAAGGCGCTGGCGGGCACGCTGCATGACGCGCGCGATCGTCTCCTGTTTTCTGCGGTCTCCGGCCTTCCTGCTGTCGGCCGCGGCCTGCGCCGCGCGCTCGCGCTCCAGGCGGGCAGCGCGCGCTGCGTGGCGCTGCTGGTAGTGCGCGGCACGGTGCCGGCGTTCAGCGGGCGCCAGGATCGTGCCCGTGTTCTCCAGCGTGATGCAGTCCACCGGGCACGGCGGGATACACAACCCGCAGCCGGTGCACTCAGCCGCGATCACGGTATGCATCAGCTTCGATGCACCGGCGATGGCGTCCACCGGGCAGGCGAGCAGGCACAGCGTGCAGCCGATGCAGGCCTCCTCGGCAATGACGGCGACCGCCGGTGGCAGGGTGGCGCCGCACGACGGGTCGAGCGGCTCAACGGCGCTGCCGGTGATGTCGGCAAGCTCGCGCAGGGTTTCCTCGCCGCCGGGCGGGCAGCGGTTGATACCGGCACGACCGGCGGCGACCGCCTCCGCGTACGGCCGGCAGCCGGCATAGCCGCACTGGCGGCATTGGGTCTGCGGCAGCGCCGCCTCTATCCGCTCGAGCAGCGCGACGGCGCCGGTGGCTGTAGGCTCCATGGGAATATTGTACGGTTATCATGCGTTAACTGAGGCCTGCGTGCGGCGCCGCTTCGTGCCGCGTAACCGGTAGCTGATTGATGGAATCCGGGTTCACGTCGTCCCTGAACGGAGGGCGCGCCTCTCCCCACGACGCGGTGGAGCAGTTGCGGCTCGAGCAGGTCAGGCTGGCCTACGACCAGATGACGCCCTCCCAGCTGGTCGCGGTCCTGGGCGCCCTGGTCTTCGTCGCGGTGCAGTCGCTGGTGATCGCGCCGCACGTGCTGGTGGGATGGCTGTCCGCGGTATGCCTGCTGGCGCTCTTCCGCATCGCGGGCGCCGCGGCATTCCGCCGTGCCGCGCCGCAACTCGCGGAGATGGGACGCTGGCGGACCTATGCCATCATCGGCGCCGCGGCGAGCGGCATCATCTGGGGTTCCGCCGCGGTGTTCCTGTTTCCTCCCATGAATGCAGCGCACCAGGTGTTCGTCGCTTTCATGGTGGGCGGCATGGTGGCTGGCAGCGTGATCACGCTGGGACCGGTTTTCCCTGCCTTCGCTTGCTTCGCGATTCTCGCCATGGGTCCGGTGGTGGTGCGCTTTACATCGCAGCACGATGTGGTGCCGTACGCGATGGGATGGATGGTCCTGGTGTTCCTCGTGGCGGTGATCGCGATCGCGCGGCGTTCCCAACGCGGCGTGTCCGATATGCTCTTGCTGCGGATCCAGAACGCCCGGCTGATCGGCGAGGTGCTGGCAATGCAGGACCGGCTGGCGCGGAGCCAGAAAGAGGTCGAAGCGTTGCGCCAGCGAGGCCGCTGAGGCGCGCGAACTCAAGGGCCGCACAGCGCGGCCACGCATTCGCGTATCAACGCGGGTCCGCGATAGACGAGGCCGGTGTAGATCTGGACCAGGCTCGCGCCGGCGGCGATCTTCTCGCCCGCGTCGGCGCCCCGCATGATGCCGCCGACCGCGATTACCGGGATCGCGCCCCGCAGGGCCCGTGAGATTTCCCGCACTACCCCGGTCGAGCGCGCCGTGAGCGGCGCGCCGCTCAATCCACCGGTCTCGTCGGCGTGCGCCATCCCGGCCACGCCGTCCCGCGCCGTAGTCGTGTTGGTCGCGATCACCGCTTCCACGTGGTGCTGCAGCAGCAGGCCGGCGATGCTCGCAATCTGCTGCGCGTCGAGGTCGGGCGCAATCTTCACCGCTATCGGGACGTGCCGGCCGTGGGCGTCTGCGAGCCTATGCTGCTCCGTTATTACCGACCCCAGCAGGTGGTCGAGTTCGCCGGCCTGCTGCAGCTGGCGCAAGTCCCGGGTATTGGGCGACGAGATGTTGATCGTCACGTAGCTCGCGTGCGGATAGACCTTGCGCAGGCAGGCGACGTAATCGTCCGCCGCGCGATCGAGCGGCGTATCGGCGTTCTTGCCGATGTTGATGCCGAGCACTCCGCGATACGCAGCGCGCCTGACGTTTTCCACCAGGTGGTCCACACCGCCGTTGTTGAAGCCCAGGCGGTTGATCACCGCATTCGCGGCGGGCAGGCGGAACAGGCGCGGGCGCGGATTGCCGGGCTGCGGGCGCGGCGTCACGGTGCCGATCTCGATGAAGCCGAAGCCGAGACGGGCCAGCGCATCGAGGTAATCGCCGTTCTTGTCGAGTCCCGCCGCCAGTCCCACGGGATTGGGGAAGCGAATGCCCATGAGGGTGCGCTCGCATTGCGCCGGGGCAGGGCTGGCGGCGGCAACGAGCCCCAGTCTGTCCAGCATCCGTATCGAGTCAAGCGTGACGCGATGCGCGGTCTCGGGATCGAGCGCGAACAGCAGCGGGCGCACCAGCGAATACATGGCGCTATTCTAGCGCCATGACGTTCCGAGTTCCGAGTTCAATGTTCCAAGTTTAAAGTCGGAACCCTCGAATCCGAACTCGCTCCAACTTTGCTTGAACCTGGAACCTGGAACCTGGAACCTGGAACATTGAACTTGGAACGTGGATCTCGGAACCCGGAACCCGCCGCCGCCGCCTTAATCAGAAACTGGCTTTCCCCGAGATGAGTAACTGGTACGACTTGATATCGGGATCGGGGTTGAGCGGAAATGCCAGGTCGATGTGCAGCACGGTGGCGCGTGCGCTGCGGTCAATCAGGAAGCGCAGGCCGAAGCCGACATCGCTCAACCATCCGGGATTGGCGGTGTTCTGGTTGACGCCGCCCCAGGCGCGGCCGTAGTCGTAGAAGACGGCGCCGCCGACGCGGAGCAGCCGGAACGGGTGCCAATCGCTGTAACCGCGTTGCTCCAGCGACAGCAACGCCCGGTGCGTGCCGGTCTGGTAGCGCGCCGGGTAGCCGCGCAGACCGTTGTCGCCTCCCAGCAGCAACTGGTCCGAGGGTTCGCCGTTCGCGACGGTGTCCGCGGAAATCGAGGCAAAGAACAGTCCGCGCCCGCGCTGCTGGTTATAGTATTTCCCCGTGGCCCCGTAGAACTGGCTCTCGCCCCCCGCGCTCCCGTAGCGGCCATTCGCGTGCGCGGAGACCAGCAGGCTGTCGCCCGGCGATAATGCGAAACCATCGCTGACGCCGGCAGAGTAGAGCCACAGGTCGCGCGTGGAACCCAGCGCGGTCGTGGCGCGCCCCAGTTGCAGATGCGACTGGAAGCCCAGTGAGAGATATTCTACGACCCCAATCAGGGCGCGATTCTTCAATTTTGCGAAATCGTCCTCGACCACTTCGTAGCGGAG
>CAZCGD010000661.1:0-5254 GCA_964498105.1 uncultured Streptomycetaceae bacterium | reverse complement strand
TGGCGAGCTCGAGTCGCTCAAGCGCTTCAAGGATGACGCGCGAGAGGTCAAAGCCGGTTTCGAGTGCGGTCTCTCCTTCAAGAACTTCGACGATATGAAGGTGGGCGACCAGATCGAAGCCTACGAGGTGGTCGAAGTCGCGCGCACGCTGTAACTCCGTTCCAGGTTCCGGGTTCCAAGTTCCGGGTTGAGTTCTTAACCTTGAACATTGAACCTTGAACATTGAACGTCGAACCGGGAACATCGTCATGCCAAGAGATTTCCCTCGTGCCCGGCGTATCGCGGAACAAGTGCAGCGCGAGCTGTCCGACATCATCCGCCGGGAGCTCAAGGATCCGCGTGTCGGCATGATCACCCTGGTTGACGTCGAGGTCAGCCGGGATCAGGCCCACGCGAGGGTCTATTTCACTTCGCTGGGCGATCAATCGAGCATAGTCGATGCCACGGCAGGCTTGCAGCATGCCGCCGGCTTCTTGCGTAGCGAACTGGCGCACCGGATGAAGCTGCGCATAGTGCCGCAGTTGCAGTTCAAGTATGACGAATCGATCGAGCGCGGCATGCGTATCTCCCAACTGATCGATGCCGCGGTCGCCCAGGATGCCTCCCGCACCCGCAAGAGAAAGAGAAAATGAGCGGCACGCGTGTGCCCTGGCGTGCTGTGGATGGGCTGCTGCTGCTGGACAAGCCGGGTGGCATCAGCTCGAACGCAGCGTTACAGAGAGTACGCCGACTGTTCCTGGCGGAGAAAGGCGGGCATACCGGGACGCTCGACCCCATGGCGACTGGGCTGTTGCCAGTATGCCTGGGGGAAGCTACCAAGTTTTCTCACTTGTTGTTGGGTGCGGACAAGCGCTATCTCGCCTCGGTCCTGCTCGGCGTGACTACTACTACCGGGGACCTGGAAGGCGAGATCGTCAAACGCATTCCAGTCTCGGCAAGTCGCGAGGAGGTGGAGTCCGTGCTCGGCCGGTTCCGCGGACCCATCCAGCAGATCCCTCCCATGTACAGTGCGATCAAGCATGGCGGGCAGCCGCTCTACAAGCTGGCGCGCGCAGGGCGCGAGGTCCCGCGGGCGCCGCGCAGCATCATCATCCATGGTCTGAGCCTGATGCAGTTCGAGGGTGACCAGTTGCAGCTTGCCGTGAATTGCAGCAAAGGCACCTACGTGCGCGTGCTGGCGGAGGACATAGGAAAAGCCCTGGGCTGCGGCGCCTGTCTGGCGGGATTGCGGCGAGAGGGGGTCGGCAGCTTTACCCTGTCTGGCCGGGCAGTCACCCTGGAGCAGGTCGAGCAGTTGGCGGCAGCCGAGCGGGAAGCGCTCCTGTTGCCGGCCGACGCGCTGGTTGCCGGGTTGCCGCGCCTGGACCTCGATGCCGGAGAAGCCCTGCGATTGATCCGTGGGCAGCCGGTGGAGCGCGCAGGGGCCCAGGTGGCGGGCCTGGCGCGTATCTATGGACCCAATGGCGAGTTTTTGGGCGTGGTCGAGGTCACGCCCCCCGGCCGGATCGTGCCAAGGCGGCTGCGGGCGCAATCCCGGGACCTATCCGCTTACGGGGCAAGTATTTCTTGAGAAACCGGGGGTTGGAGAGTAAAATTGCGCGCGACAAGACACCTGAAACGACACGAGGGACAGCGGAGAAAACATGGCAGTTACTACCAACCAAAAGGCGGATCTGGTGAAGGAATACCAGCGCGCCAAGGACGACACGGGATCCCCCGAGGTCCAGGTCGCGTTGCTAACAGCGCGCATCACCGATCTTACGGGGCATTTCAAGACCCACGTCAAGGACCATCATTCCCGGCGCGGGTTGCTGCGCATGGTGAGCCGCCGGCGCAAGCTGCTCGACTATCTCAAGCAGGCGGATGCCGACAAGTACCGCCAGTTGATCGACCGCCTCGGCTTGCGCAAGTAGCACTCCCTCATGGGTGCCTTTGCCAGCGACCGTTCCGATATCGCGCCGTGCGCGGTAAATTATCTTCAATTGACCTGAGACCGCGCGCGCGGTCTTTCTTATTTCTGAGAGGACATCACTTTGAAACACGTAAAGAAATCTCTGATTTGGGGCCGACACAGGCTGGTGCTCGAAACCGGTGAAATTGCACGCCAGGCCTCGGGTGCGGTGCTGGTCAACATGGAAGACACCCTGGTGCTGGTCACCGTGGTTGGCGCCAGGCAGGCGCAGGCTGGAAAGGATTTTCTGCCGCTGACCGTGGACTACCAGGAGCGCACCTACGCCGCCGGCAAGATTCCCGGCGGCTTTTTCAGGCGCGAAGGACGTCCGTCGGAGAAGGAAATTCTCACCTGCCGGCTGATCGACCGCCCGATCCGTCCGCTGTTTCCGGATGGCTTTTATAACGAAGTGCAAGTGGTTGCCACGGTGCTGTCGTCGAACAACGAGATCGACTCCGACATCCCGGCGATGATCGGCGCATCGGCAGCACTCGCACTATCCGGGATCCCGTTCAGCGGCCCGATCGGCGCGGCGCGCGTGGGCTATCTCAATGGGCAGTACGTGCTCAATCCGACTGCCACCGAACTTAAAACCACGCAGCTCGACCTGGTGGTGGCCGGCACCGAGCAGGCGGTGCTGATGGTGGAATCCGAGGCGAAGGAACTGCCCGAGGACGTGATGCTCGGCGCGGTAGTTTTCGGCCATCAACAGATGCAGCAGGTGATACAGGTGATCAAGGAGCTGGTGGATGAAGCGGGCGCGCCGGCATGGAATTGGACGCAGCCTGTCAAGGACGAAGCGTTGAGCGCGCGCATCGCGCAGCTTGCGGAAAACGATCTACGCGCGGCGTTTCAGCTGCAGCAGAAACAGGCCCGGTCCGAAAGGATCGACGCCATCTGGAAACGTGTCTTCGCCGAGCTTGGTGTCGGCACGGCAGGCGGGCCCGAAGGCAACGCGGTCAAGGAGCTCTGCTTCGCGCTGGAATCGAAGATCGTGCGCGGTCAGATCCTGAGCGGCGAGCCGCGCATCGACGGCCGCAATACCCGCACGGTGCGTCCGATCTCGATACGCACCGGGCTCCTGCCGCGCGCGCACGGCTCGGCGCTCTTTACCCGCGGCGAGACCCAGGCGCTGGTCACGGCCACGCTCGGCACCTCGCGCGACGAGCAGCGCATCGACGCGCTGCAGGGCGAATACCGCGATCGTTTCATGATGCATTACAACATGCCGCCGTATGCCACGGGGGAGACCGGGAGGGTAGGTTCGCCCAAGCGCCGCGAGATTGGCCATGGGCGGCTCGCCAAACGCGCGTTGCTCGCCATGCTTCCTGCTCCGGATACGTTTGCCTACTCGCTGCGGGTAGTGTCCGAGATCACCGAATCCAACGGCTCGAGTTCGATGGCCAGCGTGTGCGGCGGCTGTCTGGCCATGATGGACGCGGGCGTTCCGCTGAAAGCGCACGTGGCGGGCATCGCCATGGGGTTGATCAAGGAAGGCAACCGCTTCGCGGTGCTGTCCGACATACTCGGTGACGAGGACCATCTGGGCGACATGGATTTCAAGGTTGCCGGCACCGAGGCGGGCATTACCGCGCTGCAGATGGACATCAAGATCGAGGGCATTACCAAGGAAATCATGCATGCGGCCCTGGTCCAGGCCCGTGAAGGACGCCTGCATATACTGGAAAAGATGAAGCAGTCCCTGGAGTCACCGCGCTCCGAGCTGTCCCTGTGGGCACCGCGGATGATCACGATCAAGATCAAACCGGAGAAGATCCGCGACGTGATCGGCAAGGGCGGGGCGGTCATCCGCGCGCTGACGGAGGAGACCGGCACGACCATCGACATTCAGGACGACGGCACCGTCACCATCGCGTGCGTATCCCCGGAGGCCGGGGAACTGGCGAAGAAGCGCATCGAGGACATCACGGCGGACGTGGAAGTGGGACGTATCTACGACGGCACGGTACTGAAACTGCTCGACTTCGGCGCGATCGTGAGCGTGCTCCCGGGCAAGGACGGGCTGCTGCACATCTCGCAGATCGCCAACGAGCGGGTCAACGCGGTGGCGGACCACCTCAAGGAGGGCCAGCAGGTCCGAGTCAAGGTGCTGGAAGCCGACGACAAGGGCAGGCTGCGTCTGTCCATGAAAGCGGTAGGCGCCGAGGCCAAGGCCGTGCAGACCGCGCAGTAAGGAAAGACCAGAGACGAAAAAGCGGCCGTTCGGCCGCTTTTTTATTTCCCGAGCGTTGAACGGCGAATTAGACGCGAGCCGCGGCTTCCGTACCCTAGATTCGTCCGGTCGAACGATCGGAGTTAAACCGGGGCTTTGCCTCCGGTTTAACGTTATTTGGCAACCTGCCGCTCGCGCACCTCGTCCAGTGTCTTGCAGTCGATGCAGAGAGTGGCCGTCGGCCGCGCCTCGAGCCGCTTCAGGCCGATTTCAACGCCGCACGATTCGCAGTAGCCATATTCGCCGGCGTCGATGCGCGCGATGGTCTCGTCGATCTTCTTGATGAGCTTGCGCTCGCGATCGCGGTTGCGCAGCTCCAGCGACATGTCGGACTCCTGGCTTGCGCGGTCGTTGGGGTCGGCAAAGATGGTCGCCTCGTCCTGCATCGTGTGCACCGTGCGATCGATGTCCTGCGACAGGTCCCGCTTCATGTCTTCCAGCATCTTGCGGAAGTGGGCGAGCTGCCGCGGGTTCATGTAATCCTCTTTCCCCTTCGGCTTGTAGGGCGGGACCGTCTTGTGGAGCTCGGTGGGCATGAACTCTATCGCTCGAAAAAAGCGACTTTATATATGAAATCGGAGTGCCCCGCAAGTCAAGATTCCGCGCCGGGAACAAGCCGATTTTCCATTGACCGTCAGAGGTTTCCGAGAGTATATTACGCCGCGCCCAAGGTGCGGTCTGAAGGCTTGCCTTTGCGGCCTGCGGCGGGGTGCTGCAGGCCAGGAAACGGCGCCCGTAGCTCAACGGATAGAGCACCGGCCTTCTAAGCCGGGGGTTGTGGGTTCGATTCCCGCCGGGCGCACCAATATTCGCCCATTCGGGCGAATATTGAGTGTTAAATGTTGAATTTTAAATGTTGAGTGGTACCTCCCTTGGTTCGCAGTTAACTTAACACTCAAAACTCAACATTCAACATTGCCTTTCCGGATGGTGGCTGTAGCTCAAAGGTAGAGTACTGGATTGTGATTCCAGGTGTTGCGGGTTCGAGTCCCGTCAGCCACCCCAATCATTGCGCTGTTGTATCGTGATGGGTTAATCGTGCTTTAATCGTTCCGGTGTCCGATGGGAGG
>CAZCGD010000660.1:0-3251 GCA_964498105.1 uncultured Streptomycetaceae bacterium | reverse complement strand
CGACCGGGTGCCGGTCACACTGACCGTGCTGCAGCTCGACTCGGGCAGCCAGTCCGTGTTCACCGTGCGCGCCGAGGTGCGCGACGCGGACGCCAAGGTGCACCACCACTGACGAGCGCCGGCCGGGAAATCCCGGAAAATCAGTTTCTTACGGCCGGTCCGGCAGCAGGCCTTGAAAAAGCGTTCCTCGCTCCCATATTTCCAATATCGGCGCGACAGCGCTAATTTGAACATGGAGATCAGAGATGGTAAACATTGCTCGCTTCAGCCCCTTTGATGAGACGATTGACAACCTGTTCCGCGGCTTTCTCGTGCGCCCGGTAAGCTACGACAACTCCCCTACCGTCGCGCAGTTCCGCGTGGACGTATCCGAGAATGATGGCGCGTATACGCTGCGCGCCGAGATTCCGGGCGTGAGAAAGGAAGACATCGGCGTCACGATCGACGGCGACACCGTCGCGATCAGCGCCGAAGTGAAGAACGAGAAAGACGTGAAGGACGGCGAGCGCGTGCTGCGCTCCGAGCGCTACTACGGCAAGGTATACCGCGCGTTTACTCTCGGCCAGGCAGTCGATGAGGCCGGCGTCAATGCGAAGTATGCGAATGGCGTGCTGGAGCTGACGCTGCCGAAGAAGGCGGCGGTGCGGGCGAAGCGCATCACCATCCAGTAACGGTTAAACCCGGACGGCGTTGCCGCCGGTTTAACTCCGCGCGTTCGAACGGACGATACTCGCCGTTCAACGCGCGGCAGAGGGTCGGAAAGCGGCAGGTCGAAAGACCTGCCGTTTTTTTTGCCGTAGAATAGCCAGCGACGAAAAAACAACCCGAACGCCATGGCCCTCACCGGTACCACCGCCGCCGACAGAGCGAAGATCCTCGCCGAGGCGCTGCCGTACATCCAGCGTTTTCACGGCAAGACCATCGTCATCAAGTACGGCGGCAATGCGATGACCGAGGACAAGCTCAAGAAGAGTTTCGCGCGCGACGTGGTGCTGTTGAAGCTCGTCGGCATGAACCCGGTGATCGTTCACGGCGGGGGGCCGCAGATCGACGATCTGCTCAAGCAACTTGGCAAGAAGGGTGAGTTCATCCAGGGCATGCGGGTGACCGACGCCGAGACCATGGACGTCGTCGAGATGGTGCTCGGCGGCCAGGTGAACAAGGAGATCGTCAATCTCATCAACCAGCACGGCGGGCGCGCCGTCGGTCTCACCGGCGCGGACGGAGGGCTGATCCGCGCGAAGAAGTTGCTGGTACGCGGTAACGGCGACTCGGACGAGTTGATCGACATCGGCCAGGTGGGCGAGGTTGACAGCATCGACCCGGAAATCGTGCACCGGCTGCACACCCACGATTTCATCCCGGTGATCGCGCCGCTCGGCGTGGGCAAGAAGGGCGAGTCCTACAACATCAACGCCGATCTGGTGGCGGGCAAGATGGCGGAAGTGTTGAAGGCCGAGAAGCTGATCGTGCTGACCAACACGCCGGGCGTGCTCGACAAGGCCGGCAACCTTCTCACCGGCCTCTCCGCGAAGAAGATCGACGAGCTGTTCGCCGACGGCGCCATCTCCGGCGGCATGCTGCCCAAGATCAGCTCGGCGCTGGACGCGGTGAAAAACGGCGTCAACACCTGCCACATCATAGACGGCCGCGTCGAGCACGCGTTGCTGCTGGAAGTCCTCACCGACGAGGGCGTCGGCACGCTCATCCGTCGCCGCTGACCGCCGTCCCGGCGCCCGGCGGCGTGTTCCAAGTTCAAAGTTCCTAGTTCAAAGTTCAGGGTTCAAACCCCGGAACCTGGAACCTGGAACCTGGAACCTAGAACTCGGAACCCGGAACCCGGAACATGTATCATGACGGCGTGGCGACGCGGAGACCGGCAATGACGGCCAAGACGGGTGAGCGCAAGGACCAGATACTGCAGACCGTGGCGCAGATGCTGGAGAAACCCGCGGGCGAGAAGGTGACCACCGCCGCGCTGGCCAAGCAACTGGGCGTATCGGAGGCCGCGCTCTACCGCCACTTCCGCGGCAAGGCCGAGATGTTCGAGGGGTTGATCGAATTCATCGAGCAGACCTTGTTCGCGTTGATCAACAGGATCACTGGCGAAGAGAAAAGCGGCGTGCGCCAGCTCGAGGCCATTCTCGGCGTGCTGCTCGGCTTCGCGCAGAAGAATCGCGGCATGACCCGCGTGCTGATCGGCGACGCGCTGGTCAACGAGGACGAGCGGCTGCAGGCGCGCATCAATCAGCTGCATGACCGCCTGGAGGTCGCGTTGAAGCAGGCGCTGCGCTTCGGCGTGAGCCAGAAGGAAATCGCGGCGGAGGTGGACATCGCCGCTCATGCGAACCTGCTGATGAGCTTCGTCACGGGGCGTTGGCACCAGTTCGCGAAAAGCGGCTTCAAGCGCGATCCCGCCGAAATGTGGGCCAGGCAATGGCGCCTGCTCATGGAGGGGGTGCTCGCTTAGAGCAAAGGCAGCTCGCAGTTCCAAGTTCAAGGTTCCAAGTTCAACGTTCCAAGTTAAAAGTTCAAGGTCCAACCTGGAACCTGGAACCTGGAACCTGGAACCCGGAACCTGGAACCCGGAACTCGGAACCCGGAACACTTAAGGGAGATGCAGGCATGGCGAACATCACCACTCAGCAGCTGGCCGAG
This sequence comes from uncultured Streptomycetaceae bacterium, assembly GCA_964498105.1. Lineage (GTDB taxonomy): Bacteria > Pseudomonadota > Gammaproteobacteria > Burkholderiales > SG8-41 > SG8-41. The sequence continues at coordinate 593 of CAZCGD010000660.1, read as the reverse complement.
CTGCTCATCGGCATTGCCCGCGCGCAGCAGGCGGTCGTGGAAGGCATGGAAAGCTTGAAAGCGGGATTCAAGTCCACCCACTTCGCGCCGGCGCTCGACAACACAGCCAGGACGCGCGTCACTACCCGGCCGCTGACCCTGCAGGAATTCCCGGCGCGCGTGCTGATGCAATGCATGGGCCGCGCCGGGCCCAACGTGGAGCAGATCGCGCGCGACCTCGAGGCGCTGCTCGCCGGGCAGGCTCCCGTCGCCGCCGCGCCGGCCACGCCCGCCGCGCCGGGGGGCACTGCGCCCTCGCTCGACATGACATGACGACCGCGTGACTGCGCGGAATGTTAAGTGTTGAATTTTGAATGCTTAATGTTGATTGAAGAAACGGCCGTTCTTCACTCTGTTCCATTCAAAATTTAAAACTCAACATTCAACATTCAGCACTGCGCGCGGCAAACTGCGCAAGCGGGGTCGCGCGCGAGCTTGATGGTGCGGATCTGCATCGCCAGCGCATCCAGGAGCAGCAGCCGGCCGGCCAACGTTTCGCCGGCGCCGGCAAGCAGCTTCAACGTCTCCGCCGCCTGTATCGAACCGATGATGCC
>CAZCGD010000659.1:0-6680 GCA_964498105.1 uncultured Streptomycetaceae bacterium | reverse complement strand
GTCACGATGGGTTCGATGCCGAACCACCTCTTCCAGGCGGGGCGGCCCTGGTGGAGCAGCATGCCGAGGCCGTTCGCGGTGCGGTTGCCGCGGCTCCGTGCCGCGGCGAGGAACGGCGTCTCGAGCGGGATGTAGATGATGTCGGCGGCGAGGGCGGTCTTCGACAGCTTGTCCAGCCGCAGGTCGAGCGCGGGCTCACCGACCATGCCCTGACTGGTGGCGTTGACGACCAGCGCCGCGCCTTCCAGGGCATCGTGGCGCTGCTCCCAGGGCAGAATCCTGATCGGGCCGCCAAACTCGTCGGCGAGACCCTTGGCACGGGCGAACGTGCGATTGACGAGCCGGATCTCCCGCGCGCCCTCCTGCATCAGGCCGTAGCAGACCGCGCGCGCACCGCCGCCGGCGCCGAGCACCACGACCGGCCCGGCGTCCGCGCGCCAGCCCGGCTCCCCCTGCTTGAGGTTGTGGATGAAGCCGAACCAGTCGTTGTTGGTGCCGGCGAGCGAGCTATCGGGCCTCACCACCACGCAGCTGATCGCGCCGATGCGCTTCGCCACCGCGTCCACTTCGTTCACGATCGTCATCGCCTGCTGCTTGTGCGGGATCGTCAGGTTGCAGCCTGCGAAGCCCAGCGGGTGCAGCGCCCGCAGCGCCGCGGCGAGTCCCTCGGGCTGGATCGCCAGCGGCACGTAAGTCCCGGACAGTCCGTGCTGCCGGAACCAGTAGTTGTGCATCAGCGGCGAGCGCGAATGCGCGACCGGCCAGCCCATGACGCCAGCAAGAAGAAATCGGTTGGGGGAAGACATGTTCAAGGTTCAAAGTTCAAGGTTCCAGGTTCAACGTCAATGTTCCAAGTACATTGTTCAACGCTTATAGATTAAAACCTTGAACTTGGAACTTTGAACTTGGAACTTCCAAGGGCTCAGGGCAGTTTTGCCTGGAAATGATCCCAGGTGCGCTTGAACAGGCTCTCGGTCCAGAGCTTCTCGCGGCACAGCGCGATTTCCTTCTCGCTGAAGGAGTACGGCTTGCCGATCTGCAGCGCCATGTACTGCCGGTAGGCGTTCTCCTCGAGATAGTTGGCGAGCACGAACGCTTCGACGATGTCTTTACCGACCGTCACCGCGCCGTGTGACTTCATCATCGCCGCCGGCCGCGGCCCAAGCGTGTCCGCCAGGCGCTTCGCCATTTCTGGGTTGTTGATCGAGTTCGGCGAGTCGAGCACCGGCATCGGGTAGACCAGGGAGCCCTGCGCGTACACCGGCTGGTAGCTGTGGCCGGTCATGGTCAGGAAAGTGGACCACTTCGGGTGCGCATGCACCACCGCTTTCACTTCCGGCCTCGTTTTGTAGATGCCGGCGTGCAGGTGAAACTCCAGCGGCGGCTTGCCGTTGCCCTCGAGCACGTTGCCGTCCATGTCGATGGTGCAGATGTCCGCCACCGTGAGCTTGCTCCGCTGGCACGATCCGATGTTGATGAACATGCGGCCCTCGCCGGCGCGGATGCTGGCGTGTCCGTTGTAGTCGATGATGTCCGACTGCTCCAGCATGCGGATGCAGTCCACCAGTTGCTGCTTCAACAGTTCAGTTTCCATCATGGCTCTCTCATCCCTCATCCCTAATAAATCTCAAACTCCAAATCACAAACAAGACTCAAATTTCAAGCTCCAAACGTTTGCTGCTTAGGGCTTGAGACTTGGTGCTTGTTTGTAATTTGGTGCTTAGCATTTGGTGCTTGTCTTGTCCCTCATCCCTCAGGTCGGAGTCCTACCAGCCGACCTGCGCACGCACCTGCGTGCGCCACAGGTCCCACGCGCGCATGCCGGCGGTCTGGTTGATCACGTCGGCGAGCCGGCCTTCCTCGTGGTCGAGCGCGGCCATCGGCTTGCCGCCGGCCAACGCGAGGGTCCAGTGCTGGATGCGGGCGTTGACTTCGGTGTAAACCGCGCGGAACACCGCCGTCTGCAGCGTCGGACCGCACGTCACGCTGCCGTGCGCGCGCATCATCGCGACGTCCTTTTTGCCGATCGCCTCGGCGAGCGCCACGCCCTTCACGCCGTTGCTGACCAGCATGTCGGTGGCGCCGAATTTTTTCTTGATGTCGAACACCGGCACGCCGGCCGCGAGAAACGCCGCATTGTGGAACATCGCCTGCAGCGGCACGCTGACCAGCCCGAACGGAATCACCGACGGCGAATGGCTGTGCACGACGGACATCACGTCCGGCCGCGCCTTGAAGATCTCGCCGTGAATGAAGCGCTCGAGGAAACTCACGCGGCCGTTGGCGTTGCAGGGATTGCTGTCGAGGTCGTACTCGATGATGTCGTCGGGCGTCACCAGCGCCGGCGCGATCGAGCGCGACATGAAGTAGCGGCCGGGCGCCTGCGGGTGGCGCATCGAGACGTGGCCGAAGCCGTCCACGACGCCCTGCGCGGCCAGGATGCGGCTCGCGGCTGCGAGGTCCGCGTTCAGTGTGGCGTCGATCGGGCCGCCGGATTGGGGTGTTTGTGCCATGTGTGCCTAAAAATTAATTTTGCCTTATCGGCGTTCATCTGCGTTCATCGGCGGCTCAAATTATGACTTTGGTCATCAACCCCTTCGGAAAAATCTCCTCGGGCTTGAACTGGCGGTGCGCGATGCCCTGCTGCCAGGTGTAGAGGGCCATCTGCTCCCAGGTCGCGCGGTTTTCCTCGATGCCGTAGGGATAGGGATCGCCGCCGAACTGGTCGCGCATCTTGCGCGCGTAGGTAGGCAGCCACGCCAGCGGATAGCGCGACACGGCGGGGTCGAACAGGCGCTCGAGGCTGCGGCGCTTCGATTCCACGAACGCGTTGTATAGATTGCGCGCGGCCCACGGGTGCTCGTCCAGGATCTGCTTCCTCATCGCGATGATGTGCATGATCGGCCACACCTTCGTCTGCTCGTAGTATTTCTCTTCCATCTCCTGGTACTCGGGGTAGAGGCGCGCGACGTCGGGGTGCCCTTCCAGGAAGCAGGTCGGCGGGCGCGCGATGATGGCGCAGTCGATCTCGCCCGCGGCCAGCAGCTGGGAGAGCGACTTGTCGGCGATCCGCGTCAGCTTCAGACCCTTGGGTAGATTCAACTCCACTTTTTCTTCGCGGCCGGGGGCGTTCGCGCCCGCCTGGATCCAGTGCACGTCGGTCAACTTTACGCCCATGTCGTTGTGCATCCAGCCGCGCATGTACACGGCCGCCGAATGCGCCCATTCCGGCGAGCCGACTTTCTTGCCTTTGAGGTCCTTCACGGTTTTGATCTTGCTCTTCTTGTTGACGTAGAAAGAGCTGAAGCGGAAGAGACGCGAGCAGACGACGGGCAGCCCGATGATGTCGCTGTCCTTGCGCGTCACCTGCGTGGCGAATTTTGCGAACGACAGCTCCGACAGGTCGAATTCGCGGTTGGCGGTGAAGCGCGCGAAGCACTCGTGGTGGCCGAGGTTCAACCAGTTGTGCTCGATGCCCTCGGCCTTGACGAAGCCCAGCCTGAAATCACGAAAGTGATCGTAATCCGTGGTGGCGATGGACAGGTTGAGTAGCGACATGCGTCTTCCCCGGGGACTTGCTGGTGAGATGCGGATGATAACGGAAATGCCTGGAAATGCGTGACAAGTGATACGTGATTCTTGAAGCGCAGCGCGACGGTTTTGTTGCGTTCCAGTTCTGCTTTATCGCTCATTCCGCGAGCCACCGGGTTCAATCCATGGTGATGTGGGCCGTCTTGATGAGCTTCCCGAAGCGCGCAAGCTCGGCCCGGATGTGCGCCGAGAACTCCTGCGGCGTGCCGGGCTCCGGGTCCAGCCCCTGGTCCAACAGGCGCTGACGGACGGCACCCTGCTGCATGACCGCAAGGAGTTCCGAATTGAGCCGGGCGATGACTGCCTTCGGCGTGCCGCGCGGCGCCACCACGCCGTTCCACGAATTCATCTGGTAGCCCGGCAGCGCGGCTTCCGCCACCGTGGGGATGGACGGCAGTTCCGCGAGGCGTTTCGCGGCAGTGGTCGCGAGCCCCCGCAGCCTGCCCGAGTCCACGTGAGCCCGCACCGACGCCGACGAGGCGAACATGACCGGAATGTGGCCGCCCAGCACGTCGGTCAGCGCCGGGCCGGAGCCCTTGTATGGCACGTGGGTCAGGTTGATTCCCGCCATCACCTTGAACAACTCGCACGCGAGCTGGCTGACCGATCCCGGCCCCGGCGAAGCGTAGTTCATCCCCGGCCTGGCTTTCGCGAGCGCGATGAGTTCCTTCACGGACGTGACGGGCACACCGGGGTGCGCCACCAGCAGGTAGGGCGAGGTCACCAGCAGCGAGACCGGATCGTAGTCCCGGACCGGATCGAACGGCAGCTTGCTCTTGAGATGCGGCAACACCGCCAGCGTGGTGGATGGCGCGAGCAGCAGCGTGTAGCCGTCATTCGGCGCTCTCGCGACCAGCTCGGCGGCAATGACCGTCCCGCCGCCGCCACGATTGTCGATGATCACCTGCTGGCCCAGGCGCGCGCCCAACGGCTCCGCGATCGCGCGCGCGACGAAGTCGTTGCCGCCGCCCGGCGGGTAGGCGACGACCATGCGGACGGCCTTCGTGGGATAAGCCCCGGCCGTTTGCGCGTGGCCGGGGGCGGCGGCCATCAGGCAGACTGCCGCAAGCAGGGCCGCCGCGTATCGAAACCACGCAAAGTGTTTGCGGTTGCTGGATTGCATGTCCATCCTCCTCGTTCCTGTGCATGCCCAAAACTGGTGACGGTTGATGAGTGGTGCGTGGGTCGTGGATCGTGATCGACTCCCCCATCGCCCGCGCGACCCGTCACCCGGATCTCGTCACTGCCATCCCGTCGCTTTCCGACCGCTTCCGGGCCAGAATCTCCCTGAGCCGCGGCGGTGTCACGGGCAACTGCGTCACCGCCCCGGGCATGCCGATCGCGTCATCGATCGCGGACGCGATGACGGCGCCCACCGCCGTGATGCCGCTCTCGCCGCCGCCCTTGAGACCGAGCGGATTGAGCGGGCTGGGCGCATCTTCGGTGAGCATCACGTCCACGTCCGGCACATCGCTCAGGGTCGGCAGCAGATAATCGGCGAAGGTAACGGACAACGGCGTGCCGTTGTCGTCGTAGACGAACTCCTCGAACAGCGCGCCGCCCAGCCCCTGCACCATGCCGCCCATGATCTGCCCCTTGACCAGCATCGGGTTGACCGCCACGCCGATGTCGTACGACGCGAGGTAACGCTCGACCTCGACGCGGCCGGTTTCGCGGTCGACGTTGGCGACCGCCACGTGGGCGCCGTAGGGAAATGTCTCGTGCAGGTTTTCGAACACGCCGTCGGCGGCCAGCCCCGGCTCACGCCCCTTCGCTATCGCCGCCGCCGGCGCCAGCGCCTTCGCCACCTGCGCGAGCGTGACCGAGGGGCCATCCGGCTGGTCCTTGCGCACGATGCGGCCGTCCACGATGTCGAGCGCATCCGGGGTGGCTTCCATGAAGTCGGAAGCCGCGATCTCCAGCGCCTTCGCGCGCACTTTCAGCGCGGCGATGTGCGTGGCCGAGCCGGTCATCACGGTTACCCGCGCCGAATGCGCGCCAAATCCGTAGTCGATGCGGTCGGTGCGGCCATGGATCACGCGGACGCTCCGGTAATCCACGCCCAGCGCGCTGGCGCAGATCTGCGCGATCGACGTTTCGATGCCCTGTCCCAGCGAGGCGCCGCCGGTGACCACTTCGGTCGTTCCGCTGCTGTCTACGGTGATGCGCACCCCGTCCACCGGGCCCAGGCCGCTCTTCTCGAGAAAGAAGGCGACGCCGGCGCCGACCGCTTCCCCCGCCGCGCGGCGGCGCTTGAGTTCCGGCTGCAACTTGTCCCAGCCGAAGCGCGCCAGCACCTTGTCGAGCATTCCCGGGTAATCGCCGGAATCAAGGATGACGGGAGTGCCGCGGATATCGATCGGCCGCTCGTATGGCATGGCGGACGCCGGGATCAGGTTGCGCCGCCGCACCTCGACCGGATCGATGCCGAGCTTCGCGGCGATCGCATCCTGTATCCGTTCCTGCACGAAAGTGGACTCGTAGCGCCCGGGCGAGCGGTAGGTGGCGGCGGGCGTCTTGTTGGTCAGACGGTAGTGGCAGGCGATGCGGTATGCCGGTATGTGGTACGGGCCGGGCAGCATGCTCGCGGTCCCGTCCGCCACGCGCGCGCCGTGGGTCCGGACGTATGCCCCCTGGTCGTGGAAGAATTCGTCGTCGAGGCCCAGTATGCGTCCGTCGCGATCGATCGCGACGCGCACGCGGTGGCGCTGTTGTCGCGAATGGTTGCAGGCCATCAGGTTCTCGCGGCGGTCCTCGATCCATTTCACCGGCCGTCCCAGCTTGAGCGCCGCGGCGCACACCAGCACGTCCTCCGGGTAGATCTCGCCGCGCACGCCGAAGCCGCCGCCGATGTGGCATTCGTACAGGTGCACGGAGGAGGGGCTGCGGCCGAGCATGCGCGCGAGGAGATCGCGATTCGGATGCGGGCGCTTGGTGGCCCCGTGAAGCTCAAGCAGGTCGTGAGTGGTGTCGTGGCGGGCGATCGCGCCGCGCGTCTCCATCGGCACACCGGAATGGCGGCCGATAGCCAGGTCGAGCTCGATCACCGCGTGCGCAGCGCGGAACGCCGCTTCGATATCGCCGTACTT
>CAZCGD010000658.1:0-3201 GCA_964498105.1 uncultured Streptomycetaceae bacterium | reverse complement strand
TCCGCGCCACCTCGGCGGCGACTATCTCCAGGACGGCTTCGGCGTCGGCAACGCCGAGCTCGACGCTTGCGCGAAGGCGCAGGGCGTGGAGGTGCGGCGCGGGGACTTCGTGATCGTGCGCACCGGCCAGATGGAGCACTGCCTCGCGAAAGGGGACTGGGGCGCCTACGCGGCGGGCGACGCGCCGGGCCTGCGCTTCGAGACCTGCGAGTGGATCCACAAGAAGGAGATCGCCGCGATCTGCTTCGACACCTGGGGCTGCGAGGTGCGGCCGAACGAAAGCACCGAGGCGTTCCAGCCGTGGCACTGGATCATCATTCCCATGGTCGGCATCACCATGGGCGAGATTTTCTACTTGAAGGACCTCGCCGACGACTGCGCTGCCGACAAGGTCTACGAGTTCATGTTTTGCGGGCCGCCGTTGCCGATTACCGGCGCGGTGGGGTCGCCCATTAATCCGATGGCCATCAAGTGACCGGCTCCGGTCACTTGACAAGGATGAACGTGGAACGTGGAAGGATGACCCCCCGCTTCGCGTGCGTTTTCAGAGTTCCTCGCTTTCGCTTCGGCCGCTTGGCATCGTCCGACCGGACGGAAGTGAAAGGGAGGGGCCGAATCCTTCCACTGCGTGAAACGAGGTGGGGGTCATCCTTCCACGTTCATCCTTCATCCTTTGATTGATTTATCGAGGAGTAACGTACCGTGGCAACACCCGCCAAGAAAGTGATTATTACGTGCGCGGTGACCGGCTCGATCCACACGCCGACGATGACGCCGCACCTGCCGATCACGCCGAAACAAATCGCCGATGAGTCGATCGCCGCGGCAAAGGCGGGCGCGGCGATCATCCACCTGCACGCGCGCGACCCGAAGGACGGGCGGCCGACGCCGGACCCGAAGGTGTTCATGGAATTCCTGCCGGCGATCAAGGACGGCTGCGATGCGGTGATCAACATCACCACCGGCGGCGGCCACAACATGACGGTGCAGGAGCGGCTCGCCGCGCCGCTCCAGTGCAAGCCCGAGATGTGCTCGTTCAACATGGGCTCGATGAACTTCGGGCTCTATCCCAACCTCGAGAAGTACAAGGAGTTCAAGCACGAGTGGGAGCCGCAGTACCTGGAGGCGAGCCGCGACTTCATCTTCCGCAACACCTTCAAGGACATGGAGTACACGTTGCAGCACCTGGGCGAGGGCTGCGGCACGAAGTTCGAGTTCGAGTGCTACGACGTCGGCCACCTCTACAACCTTGCGCACTTGCTCGACCGCAAGCTCGTCAAGCCACCGCTTTTCGTGCAGACCATCTTCGGCATCCTCGGCGGCATCGGCCCCGATCCCGACAACCTCATGCACATGCGCTCGGTCGCGAACAAGCTGTTCGGCGACGGCTACGAGTGGTCGGTGCTCGCCGCGGGCCGCCACCAGATGGCGCTGACGACGATGGCCGGCATTTGCGGCGGCAACGTGCGGGTGGGGCTGGAGGACAGCATCTTTCTTGCCAAGGGCCGGCTGGCGAAGAGCAACGCCGAGCAGGTGGCCAAGATCCGCGGCATATTGGAAGCGCTGTCGCTCGAGATCGCAACGCCGGCCGAAGCGCGGCAGCGGCTGGCGCTGAAGGGCGTGGAGAAAGTCGAATTTTGAATGATGAATTTTGAATGATGAATGATGCAGTGACGAAGTGGCGAGAGCCTTTTCTCGAATCACGACCCACGTTTTTTCCTGATTGGAGATATTGATGCGTGAGTGCATATGTCGAGTCTGAAGATCCTGGCCGTGGCACTGGTGCTCGCGCTGGCGCCCTGCGCCGCAGGCGCGCAGCAGGCCAAGCCCATCGGTTTCCCGGACGCGCCGGGCCGGGATCTGACCCTGAGGTTGTGTTTCCAGTGTCATGCTGACACCATGTGGCGCGATCATCGCCAGGACCGCAGGGGCTGGGACGGCGTGCTCTATCGCATGGTGGGCCGCGGCGCGCTTTGGACCGAGGACGAGATCAACACGATGGCCGGCTATCTCGCCGTGGTCTACGGACCGCCGGCCGGCAAGGCGTCGAAGTAAACGGCTCTTGAAACCGCAGATGAACGCAGATGAACGCAGATGAACGCAGATGAATCGAAGAAACATCAGCATGAATTCTCATCGGCGTGCATCCCTGCTTGTCCTGGGCAGAGAATTTGAAAACGGCTTCAATGAAATCTCAAGAGCACTTGCATTGCGGATAATCCGATCAACGCAAATACCAGGAACAAAACAGCAATTACCTTTGCTTTGTTTGTCGGCGTTTATCGGCGTTCATCGGCGGTTGCATTCGGGTTGTCGATTTGGCTTCTGGACACGGAGACAGCCATGAGAGAACTGGTCGCGCGTTTCCTGTCGCACTCGATTTCGCGGCGTGATTTCCTGAAGGGCATGACCGCCGCCGGCGTTTCGGTCGCCGCAGCGAAATCAGTCCTCGAGTCGCTGGTCCCGCTCGCGCACGCCCAGGCGGCGCCCGGCACGGCGGCCGGCGGCGTCAAGGTGTTTCAGGGGACCGGCGGTGCTTGCATGGCGGAGCAGCTCCTCGCCTCGGGCGTCAAGTATGTCTTCGGCAATTCGGCGAGCGAGGACGCGCAGTTCTACGAGGCGCTGGTCGACCGGCCGCAGCTCAAGTACATCCTGAGCCCCCACGAAGGCCCCGGCGCCGCGATGGCTGCGGGCTACGTGAAAGCCTCCGGCGAGCCGACCCTTGTGATGCAGGCGGCGGTCGTCGGGCTGATGAACGCGATGGGGCAGATGTACAACGCCCACAAGGAGCAGACGCCGCTGGTGTTCTACAGCTATCGCACCGACCAGACCCGCCGCGCGGGACGCGACGGTTTCGAGGAGGTCGCGAACCAGGAGCAGATCGTACAGCCGCTCACCAAGTACTCGTGGCTCGCGCGCCGCGCGGACATGATTCCTGAAACTCTGCGCCGCGCCTTCAAGGCCGCGTGGACGCCGCCGTACGGCCCCACCTACGCCTCCTAGCACTCGGACTTCAACGACGAAACGGGGGTCCGCACCGAGATCATCGCCCAGGAGAAGGTGGACCCGCGCATGCGGGTGCGGCCCAATCCCGTTGAAGTAGAGCGGGCGGCGAAGCTGCTGGTCGAGGCGAAGCTGCCGCTGCTGATCGTCGGCGACGAGCTCTACCACACGAAATCCGTGGCCAAGGCGGTCAAGCTC
>CAZCGD010000657.1:0-4198 GCA_964498105.1 uncultured Streptomycetaceae bacterium | reverse complement strand
CGAAGCGGAGATCGGCGCCGGCGAGCGTCGGTTTCGCCAGTACGGAATAGGCATCCATCGGCTCGTGCAGCGGGCCGACGTCGCCGCATCCCAGCAGGGTTACGCTGTTATTCGCCGTGGAAGCCTCCCCTGGGTTCACTCTTCACCCATCACCCATCACTTCTTGTATTTCGCAAGCTGCGCTTGCGAAAGATAGCGCTCCTCCAGCTTGCGCTGCTTCGCGAGCCCCTCGCCGTCCGGCCCGACTTCCGGCGTCGGATAGGGTCGGCTTTTGCGGCTGGCGGTGAAGTCCTCCCACGCGCCGATCTCGCGCTTGTGGAAGTCGCGCATGAAATCCCACAGCGCCGCCCACGTGACGTGGTGCGTGAAGCCGGGATACCACGCGATGCTCACCCCGAGCGCCAGGTGCTGCGCGAGACTGAGGTAGCGCGGCAGTTTTCCCTTCATGAAGGAAAACGGGCCCGTGACCGCCGCGCGCGCGCGCCGGATCTCGGCGACCGAGTGCGGCGACTCGAGCTGCACCCAGTCCACGCCGGCCTTCTCCTTGTAGGCTTTCAGCCGCGCGATGCAGTCTTCGAGGCCGCTGTTCGCGGCGTCGCGCGCATAGCACTGCGCCATTACCACGAAATCAGGATCGAGCTCGTTCTTCATGTCCACCGCGGCGCGGTAGCGCGCGATCGCCTGCTCGATGGGCACCACTTCCACGCCCGCGCTCTGCGTGCGGCGCTTGCCCTCGATCGGCTGGTCGTCGATGCGCACGCCCGCGATGCCCGCGCGGATGCACTCGCGTACCAGGCGCCGCACCGCCATGATGCCGCCGTGGCCGGTGTCGCCGTCGAGGATGACCGGGAACTTCACGCTCTGCGCGATCCAGCCGGCGATCTGCACGCACTCGGTCATGGTCGCGGTGCCGACGTCGGACATCCCGGTGTAGGAGCCGACCACGCCGCTGGTGCCGACGAATCCGGCCTCGCAGCCGGCCTTCTCCATGACGCGGGCGAGCGCCGCGCTCGGCGGATGCAGCACGACCAGCACCTTGCCCTTGCGGTGGATCAACTCCCGCAGGCGCGTGGTCGAGCGTTTGGCGGCTCGTTTTGGCTTTTTCACGGCACGACGGCAATCACATCCATCTCCACCACCATGCCGGGACGGGCAAGCTGGCTGATGACGAGGAAGGTATGCACCGGCAGCGGGCCGCCCTTGAAGGCCTCGGCCCTGCACTTGTTCATCGCGTCTCGGTCCTTGATGTCCACGACGTAGGTCACGAGCTTCACGACGTCCGCCATCTTGCCGCCGTGCGCCGCGAGCAGCTTGCCGATTTTTTCGTAGGCGTAGCGGCATTGCCCCGAAAAATCGCCGATGTGAAGAATGGACCCGTCCTTCTCGGCTTCTGCCCCGACGCCGGCCAGGAACAGCCACTTGCCGGGTCCCGACACGGTAACGACTTCAGAGAAACGCCCCTTGGTCCATTCGTTGTGGTGGTAGTGCTGCTTCTCGAGCTGCTGCGCGGCAGCGGGCAGATAGAACAATGCGGCAGAGATCAGGACGAAGGCGCGGGCGATCGAATTCAACATGGTGCGGCTCCCTTTGCAGTTATTGGATCGAAACCGGCGAAGCCGGGGTAAGGCCACATTCTCCCATCAGAGCCCGATAGCTGGCGGCTGCCGCGAGCAGCATGCCGAAGCACATAGCGAAGCCTGGTCTCATATGCGACTCCTCTCCTGCCAGTTTGTTTATCTGGCGAGGGGGTCCGGCCGCATCTGGAATCGCACTACGTTCGGCCGGCTCTCCTTGCCGCCCTCGTTGTGGAAAATCGTGCGCGTGGAGTTGGTCGCCCACAGCGCTCTGCCTTTCCAGCCGCCGTTGGGATCGTCGATGCGCCCTTCGGCCCACTTCGCGAAAAAACCCATCGGGTAGGGGACGCGCAGGGTGATGAACTTGCCATTGACGAGGGCAAAGTAGGAGTCATTGAGGTTGCCGGCGACGATCGGCACGTTCGCGCCCAGCCCGAAGGTGTTGAACTGGTCCACCCACGTGTAATAGCTCGCCTCGGCGCTGCCCGGGTCCTTCAGGTCCTTGAACTGCGGTCCGGGGAGGGTATACAGCGTCCAGCCCTCCGGGCAATGCTTGCCCGTTGCCTTCGGCCCGTTCAATGGCCCTTTGCACTTGCTGCGATCGAACTTCCCGAGGTGCCCGCTCGACAGCGACACCCAATAGACACCGTTGCGGTCGATGTCGCCGCCGCGCGGCGCGTAGCCGGGAAACGGCGGCTCGTAGACCTCGGTCAGCGCGGTCTCGGTCGGATTCGCGCCCGGCGCGACCCGGACCACGTAGCCGGGGAACGGGAATCCGAGCGCCGTGCCCCACACCGACCCGTCAACCGGGTTGACGGCAACGGCGTAGAGATTGGTCGCGACCCGTCGGTCCTTCGCGGGATCGAGCGGCTGGCTGGGTTCCGTGTAGGCGTCGCGCTTGCCATTGCCGTTGGTGTCGAGGACGAACGGCGTCCAGCCCTGCGAGCGCTCCTCGTCGCCGGTTTCCTCGTAGAGCTTCCGGTTGAGCCAGCCGACAACGCCCACGCCCCCGCCGCCGCTGCTGGTCCACAAGGTGTGATTGGCGTCCTCGGCGAAGATCAGGTGGTGCGTCGGGAAGCAGGTGCTGATCAACGCCCACTGGCTCGTCGCCGGGTTGTACATGGAGAGATGGCGCGCGGCGCTATTAATCGGAAACACCCTGGCCGACGGATGGCTCGAGCCCTTCTTGCAGAAATCCGGGTTGCTCGGATGGCGCACCCGCGCGGTAAACCAGACGCGGCCCTTCTCGTCCATGATCGGGTTGTGAATGCTGGTCTTACTGTCCCAGATCGGCTGGTCTCCCCAATAGGGAGACGGCTGCATCGGGTTGTCCTTGCTCGACGGTGTTTTCGGGTCGCGCACCGGGTGCAGTATCTCGGACACCCGGTGGGTGTTGGGGTCGAGCACCGGGACGTAATCCGTGCTGTCCTCGGGCGCTCCGTAGAGCTTCCCGTTGGGGAAGAGCGTAGGCTTGCGCCGGTCGGTTGCAATGAGATCGTGCATGTAAGCGGTGGTCGTGCTCCAGTCCCACTGGGTGAGCACGAGGTTGCGCTCGATTCCTTGCGGGCGCTCCGGTCTTGCGAACGGCAGCTCGCCCGCGGCGATGCGATCGGTCCAGTCGCCGAACAGGTCGAACGCGCGCGGCGTCCCGAACCGGGCAACGTCGCGCGCCATTTGCGTCAGCGCCTGGCCGGACCGCACTCGCCTCGCCCAGGCGTCGGGAGATTTCATATGGGCGAAATCCTTCGGCATCGTGCGCGTTCCCGGGGTGCCCAATGCGTGACAGGCGATACAGGCGTTGGACTTCACGATGTTCAGCCACTCGCCCTGATGCTGGACCTTGCCGAGGGGAAACTCGCTCTGGTCCGGGATCTTGAGCATCGAGTACCAATAGATCGGCGGATAGTAATGCGCCGCCGCGGCCGCGCTGGCCGCCGGCACCGCCTTGAGATTGAGAATCGTGCCGGGCGCGGTCCGAACCTTGGGCGAATCCACGAGCCCGTAGCCGCGCACCCAGACGCTGTAGTTTCCCTTGGGTAGATCCGGGATGAGGTAGCGCCCGCGATCGTCGGTGACCACGATCTTGGCGAACTTGGTCGGTAACTCCGTCGTCTCCGCGATCACCCAGACACCGGCCTCGGGGCCCTGCGCGCCCGTGACCACGCCGCCGACGTCGCTGCCGCCGATGCTGATGGCCGCGTCACCGCTCTGGGAGCCCATCTGCGCCGCGCAGGCAGCGAGTAATACTGCAATCCCCGCCGCTGCCAGGTACCAACCGGATTTCGTTTTCATGTCCCCACCTCCCCTTGGTTTTCTGCATTCTCAACGTCACAGCGCGGCCACGAACTCCTCGATCAGGGCGTTGACCTTCACCGGGATCTCCATGGGCGGGAAATGCCCGGCGTCGGGGAGCTTGATGTACTTCGATCCCGGCACGGCTTCGTGGATCTCTTTCTCGTACTCCGGCGGATTGCCGTGATCCTGCAGGCCGCGCAGGAGAAGGAGCTTCGGTTTGAGGGTCGCGATGCGGCCGCGCACGTCGAAGGCGTCTATCGCCATCAGGTCGTGATACTGGGACAGTGGGCCCACCTGGCGGTGCCGCTCCAGCAGGCGCTCGCGCAAGC
>CAZCGD010000656.1:0-12721 GCA_964498105.1 uncultured Streptomycetaceae bacterium | reverse complement strand
CGCGGCCTTTTCGCGTTCCGCATCCTCCCGCTGCTGCAGCGCCCACATCTGGGCGTAGGCGCCGCCGCGCTCGATAAGCTCGCGCTGGGTGCCGCGCTCGATGATGCGGCCGTGGTCCATGACGAGAATCTGGTCCGCGTTCATCACGGTGGACAGGCGGTGCGCGATGACCAGCGTGGTATGCCCGCGCGCGATGCGGTCGAGCTCGGCCTGTATCGACTTCTCCGCCCGGGAGTCGAGGGCGGAAGTCGCTTCGTCGAAGATCAGGATGCGCGGCTGCTTGAGGATGGCGCGGGCGATCGCCACGCGCTGCTTCTCGCCGCCCGAGAGCTTGAGGCCGCGCTCCCCCACCCCCGACTCGTAGCCCTCCGGCAGGCTCACGATGAAGTCGTGGATGTGCGCCGCCTGCGCCGCGGCGATCACCTCGTCCCGCGCCGCGGCCGTCCGGCCGTAGTGGATGTTGTAGTAGATGGTGTCGTTGAACAGCACCGTGTCCTGCGGCACGATGCCGATCGCCGCGCGCAGGCTCGACTGCGTCGCGTCGCGGATGTCCACGCCGTTGATGAGAATCGCCCCGCCGTTCACGTCGTAGAAGCGGTAGAGCAGCCGCGCCAGCGTGGACTTGCCGGAGCCACTCGCCCCCACCACCGCCACCTTGCCCCCGGCCGGCACCTCGAACGAGACGTCGCGCAGGATCTGCCGCTTGCCGTCGTAGCTGAAATTGACGCGGTCGAAGCGCACCGTCGCGCCGCCGCCCGGCAGCGGCGCGGCCCCGGGCCGGTCCTCGATCTCGCGGTTCTGCTCAAGCAGCCGGAACATGCGATCCATGTCGATCAGGGCCTGCTTGATCTCGCGGTAGACCATGCCGAGGAAGTTGAGCGGAATGTAGAGCTGGATCAAGAGGCCGTTGATCAACACCAGGTCCCCGAGCGTGAGCGAGCCGTCGGCCACGCCCTCCGCCGCGAGTATCATCAGCAGCGTCACCGCGACCGCGATGATCAGGCTCTGCCCGATGTTAAGCAGGCCGAGGGAGGCCTCGCTCTTCACCGCGGCCCCCTCGTAGCTCCTCAAGTTGTCGTCGTAGCGGCCCGCCTCGTACTCCTCGTTGTTGAAGTACTTGACCGTCTCGTAGTTGAGCAGGCTGTCGATGGCACGCGTGTTGGCGCGCGAGTCGAGCTCGTTGGCGCGCCGGCGGATGGCAATGCGCCACTCCGAGACGGCGAAGGTGTAGGCGATATAGAGCGCGACCGCGGCGAAGGTGACGGCAACGAAGCGCCAGTCGAATTTTGCCAACAGCACCGCGGCCACCAGGCCGAACTCGAGGACCACCGGGACGATCGAGAACAGCATGTACGACAGCAGGGTGGAGACGCCGTTGGTGCCACGCTCGATATCGCGCGAGACGCCGCCGGTCTGGCGCTCAAGATGGAATCGGAGGGACAGCGTATGCAGGTGGCGGAACACCGAGAGCGCGAGGCGCCGGATCGCGCGCTGGGTGACACGCACGAAGATAACGTCGCGCAACTCCGCGAATAGCGTGGTGGAAAGCCGCAGCAGGCCGTAGGCAACGAGCAGCGCGATCGGCACGGCGACCACGGCCTGCTTCGCATTGAGCCCGTCCACGACCTCTTTCAGCACCAGCGGCACGCCGACGTTGGCGAGCTTGGCCAACACCAGCAGCGTGAGCGCGATGAGCACCCGCCAGCGGTATTCCCACAGGTACGGCAACAGCATCGGCACCACCCGCCATTCGCGGCGACGCGGCGCTGCGACGCTACCCGGCGCAGCGGCCGGGATCGTGCCGTGATGCAGGGTCATGTGAATTCCCGCGCGCGCCCGTAGGCAAACAGGCCGGTCAGCAGGCGCGCCACCCCGTAGCTGATCCAGGTTACGACGCGCACGCCGCGCGGTTGCCTGCTCCAGTTCTCGCGCCGGACCTGAACGGCGCCCCTGGTAATGGCCGCGAGCAGGCTCCCCCGCAACTGGCCGGCGAACTCGTCGTCCACGATCACCACGTTGGCTTCCCGCGCGAGCAGCAGGCTGAAGGGGTCGATATTGGAGGAGCCCACCGTGGCCCAGTGCCGGTCAATCACGGCCACTTTGGCGTGCATGAAGCTCCGGTGATACTCGTGAATTTCAATCCCGGCATCCAGAAATGACCCGTACAGCGCGCGCGAAGCGTAGTGCAGCAGCGCGTATTCCACGCGCCCCTGAAGCAGCAAAATGACCCGCACGCCGCGCGCGGCGGCGTCCGTCAGTGCGCGCCGGAAACTCTGTCCGGGGAAAAAGTAGGCGCTCGCGATGACGATCTCCGAGCGCGCGCGCCTGATCGCGGCAAGGTAGGCCTGCTCGATATCGCGGCGGTGCGCGAAATTGTCGCGTATTACAAACGCCGCGCGCTGGCCGCCCCGGGGCGTGGTGAACGGTCCCAGTTCGCGCAACCGTGGCCGGGCTGACTTGAACTGCGTGGCCGTCACCAGCGCCCACAGCCGCTTCACCGCCGGATGGATGCGCACGACCAGCGGGCCGTCGATACGCACCGCGTAGTCGAAGCGCGGGGGAGTATGTTTCGGGGTATCCATGTCATCGATGATATTGATGCCTCCGACGAACGCGACCCGCGCGTCGATTACCGCGACCTTGCGGTGCATCCGCCGCAGCCGCGCGCGCTGAAACGTCCACGGTGAGATGTTCGGCCGATAGACGAGAAAGCGGACTCCGGCCGCCCGCAGCCCTTCGATCAGCTCCGAATCGAGACCCTTGGATCCGAAGCCGTCAACCAGCACTTGGGTGGCAACCCCGCGCTGCGCGGCCCTGGCCAGCGCCGCCGCAATGGTACGGCCGGCAACATCGTCTTCGTATATGTAGGTCTCGAGGTGGATCTCGCGTTGCGCGGCGTCGAGTTCCGCCGCCAGGGCGGGGAAATACTCCACGCCGCTCTTGAGCAGCGTGATGCGGTTGCCGCTGACGAATTCAGTCACAACGGCACCAGCGTCGCTGTCAATGCAGCGTGGTCGGAGATGCGCGCCCACGCCCGGCCGTGATGAACGTGCGCCGTGGGCACTTGAAAGCCGCGCACGTAGATGCGATCGAGCGACATGAAAGGGAGCATCGCCGGAAACGTGTGCGCCGGCCGGCCCTTCACCAGCTCGAAGACTTCGTGGAGGTTGAGCGGGTGCGCCAGCTCGTGGGTCGCGCGCTGGCGCCAGTCGTTGAAATCACCCGCGACGATCAGCGGCGCTTCCGGCGGCACCAGCCGTTCGATGCGCTGCCGCAGCTTCTCCAATTGGCGGCTGCGCTCGGTGGTTCTCAGGCCGAGGTGCACGCACACGCAGTGCAGCGGCTCGCGCCAGTCGGGCACCCACATCTCGCAATGCAGGAGCCCGCGCTTCTCGAATCTGTGGCTGGAGACATCCTCGTTGTCCCAGCACAGGATCGGGAAGCGGGAAAGAACCGCGTTGCCGTGATGGCCGGCGTCGTAGATCGAGTTTCTGCCATAGGCGAAGTCGCTCCACACCGTGTCGGCGAGAAACTCATACTGCGGCGCGGACGGCCAGTCCGCGTAGCGGCGGGCGTGACGGTCGTGCTTGCCGTGCACTTCCTGCAGGAACACGATGTCAGCGTCGAGCGCGCGCAGCCGGTCGCGCAGGTCATGGATCGTCAGCCGCCGGTTGACCAGCGGCGTGACGGACAGGCCCTTGTGGATGTTGTAGCTTGCTACCCGCAGTGTGCGCATGGCAATGAAAACCGTGATTCGTGAATCGTGATACGTGAATCGTGCCCCGTATCCGGTCCATCAATCCCACCACTGGCAAGGGGAAAATGATTCATTGCCCGTCTCACCCACACTATGGCTTCGTGAGCGTGAAGTAGCGCTCAAGAAGCCATGGGTCGTCGAAGTGGCGGCGCCCGATGAAGGCGGTGGCGTGCCGGCCCCACTGCCGCATCGCGCCGGGCTCCGGCACGCCCATCGGCCAGAACAGCCAGCGCTCGCCGCGCTCGCTGCCGGGCACGATGCCGTCGGGCCGGAACACGCTGCGCCTCCCGCCCTCCGCCAGGGGAACGGAGCGCAACGCGTCGTCGTCCGTGAAAATATACTTCGACGCCGTTTCAAACGAGACCGCACCCATGACGACACGCTCCAAATAATGCGTTCCCGCCGCCAATCGCAATGTAATCCGCGTTTCCGGCCCGATGCGCGGCAGTACCTGCGGCACGAGAGCCGTTTCATCCAATGTATCAGGCTGCGCTTTCGGCACCGCCCGGGGCGTCGGGAAGAACTGATGGTAGCAGCCGCAGAGGTGGATCGAGTCGAATACCCACGGCTCGCCGTCAGGCGCGAGCGTCACCCGCCAAAGCACGCCGTCCAGATGCCCGCCCAGGATGTCCCAACCCGCCCCCGTGGGACGTTCCGGGAACCAGATCGCGTAATTGAGCTGCAGCAGCGCGCGCCCTTCGTAGCGCGTGTGTGATGCGCGGCGGTAGACCACCGGCAGGTGCGACACGATACGCGGCAAGCCTTCCTTACCCCAGCCAAGCTCCCCGGGCAGGTCGGCCGCGCCCTTCGTGTCCACCACGAATCCCGGCGCGAACGCCCGGAACAACGCTTCGAGATCGTCGCCGCCCGGCTCGGGTATGCCGAGAGGGTTGGCGGAAGCGCGCGCGAGCAGCGCCACGATTTCATTGCGCGTGACCGACCCGGGCGGCGGCAAATAGGCCGCCAGCCGCCCCGCCACTGGCAGCGCATTGAGCGGCGCGGCGAAGGTATCGTGCACGTCCTTGTGCCAGTCGCGTATCCCGCTCGCGAACGGGACGCGCGTGAGCCAGTAAAGTCCCGCCACCCGCTGCCACGTCACGTAGTCATCCGGCACGTGCACGGCGCGGCGCAACTCCGCGCGCTGCTCGGGCAGAACACGGTCAGCCGCCGCGAGCCGCTTCGCGCAATCCTCCAGCGCGTCGCGCGGCGGGGCGTGGCGCGGGCTGATTTCCAGGAGCGCGTGCCCAAGCTCATCGAGCCTTGCGGCGGGCAGGTTGGCCAGCTCGACCCGGTAGGCTTCCCTTCCCAGGGCCGTCATGTGCCCCATCCATGCGTCGAATTGCGTTTCGGAAAGATCGTCCTGCTGGTAGCTCGCGAGAAAGCGGCTGGCCCGCAGGTAGGGAAAGCCGGCGACGCGCGCGGCCATGCCGTCCTGCACTCCCGCCTCGGCAACGGTGCGATCCACGAGCTGGAACACCGCGTAGCACTCCGCCTCCGGTCCGGTTGCAGCGGGTTGCCACGGCGCCACCGCGCAACCCGCGAGCAGAACGAGCGAACAGTAAACGGTGAACAGCAAACGGTGAAATCCAGCCAGCCACCGCTGTCGCATCGCAGCGATGATGGACATACGCGAGCGCGCCCTTGCGTTTCCGTTCACCGTTCACCGTTCACTGTTCACCGCGGGGCTGCCCCTGCCCGCGCTCGATCTCATACACGAGGGCGCGAAACGCCGACTCGACGTGGTGCCGAAGCACGAGGGTGCCGATCAACGGCGGGACGTAGAAATCGGGGACCATGCGCCCCGAGTAGCGCAGAAGGACGCGCCCCTCACGCATTTCCAGCGTGTAGGTGCTCTGCATTTCCCGGAAATTGCCAGCGACGGCCCGCGATTCGACCCGCTCGCGGGGGTACTCGGTGATCGCGAGCTGCACGTCCATGGGGTAGTCGAAAAACAGCAGTCGCGCCGCACCTCTCTGCTCCACCAGGGCACTGTTGCGGTCTCGGGAAACCACGCGGCTCACTTGCAGGTCGGGAACGAACGCGGCGAGCCGGTCGTAATCGGTGAGGACCTGCCAGGCGTGCGTGAGGTTGCCCTCGATTTCGGCGCTGGCCTCCACCTGCAGCACGTCGCCGCTGCGGCTGGCGCGCACCACGATATCCGCCGCCGGCGCGGACATGGCCACGACCAGCAGCAGCAGAGGCAGCGGGCGCGCTATGGGCATGCCCCATAGCGTAAAGGATTTCGGCAGACATAGTCCGCCTAATTCCTAATCGCAGACGTCTCAGGCCCCATCAGGAGGGGTCAGACCGTGATGAACAAAAACGGCCCCTGATGCAAGGGAACACGAGGGAATTACCCCCCTCATTTCTTTCGGTCGATTAGGATTTCGTCGGACCCGCAGCCGACGAAATCCTCAGGAGACCGCGAGCATGCGGTCGAGCGCGACGCGCGCGGGCTCTGCTTCCTGCCGCGGCACCTTGATCCGGTTGACGACCTTGCCGGCGACGAGGTTCTCCAGCGCCCAGGCGAAGTGCTGGGGATCGATGCGCGCCATGGTCGAGCACATGCACACCGTCGGCGCCATGAACTGCACCAGCTTGCCCTGCGTCTTGTACTGCTCGGCGATGCGGTTCACCAGGTTCAACTCGGTCCCCACCAGCCAGCGCATGCCCGGCGGGCTCGCCGCCACGGTCTTGATGATGAAGTCGGTGGAGCCGACGTAATCGGACAACTTGCACACGTCGAACCGGCACTCGGGGTGCGAAATCACCATGCCGGAAGGGTTCTTCTCGCGCCAGCGCAGGATGTGCTGCGGCTGGAACATCTGGTGCACCGAGCAATGCCCCTTCCACAGCAGGATCTTGGCCATCTTGATCTGCTGCGGCGTGAGGCCGCCCAGCTCCTCGTCCGGGTCCCACACCAGCATCTCGGCGAGGGGAATGTTCATCAGGTAGCCGGTCCAGCGGCCGAGGTGCTGGTCCGGGAAGAACAACGCCTTCTCGCGCCGTGCGAACGACCAGTCGAGGATCTGCCGGGCATTCGAGGACGTGCACACGATGCCGCCATGCTCGCCGCAAAACGCCTTCAGGTCCGCTGCCGAGTTGATGTAGGTCACCGGCGTCACGTGCTGGTCGGGGTCAAGCACGGTGGCGATCTCGCGCCACGCGCGCTCGACCTTGGCGAGGCTCGCCATGTCCGCCATCGAGCAGCCGGCGCCCAGGTCGGGCAGAATCGTGATCTGTTCCGGCTTGGACAGGATGTCCGCCACTTCGGCCATGAAGTGCACGCCGCAGAACACGATGTACTGCGAGTCGGTCTGGGCGGCGAGCTTGGACAACTGCAGCGAGTCGCCGGTGAGATCGGCGTACCGGTAGACGTCGGCACGCTGGTAATGGTGCCCGAGGATCACCGCCTTCTTGCCGAGGGCGGCACGCGCGGCGCGAATGCGCTCATCGCACGCCTCGTCGGCGAGCGGCTTGAACCGGTCGAACAGGAGCGTCGCAGTTTCCATTCCTTCACCGTACCATCAGGGAAAACCTGCACATCATTATATACGACAGGAATTCGCCGCATTAGTGCGGCGAATTCTTATAGAGTCCGCACTCTGGTCAGGGTCTTGTAGTGCCGGGCGTGACGCGCTGCGGCAAATCGCGGATGGCCTCGGCATTGCTCCACGAAAAAACCTTGTCCGCGGCCTCGCGCCACGGCAACCACTCGTAGCGCACATGCTCGCGTGGCGCCAGCACGACCTCCAGCGGCCGCGGCACGCGCAGGCCAAACACGTGTTCGCAGTTGTGCGTGACGCCCGGCGCGTAACGGCTGAGCCAGTTCCGGTAGATCTCGTAACGGTTCTGCTTGTGCCAGTCGGTCAACTCGTAACGCAGCGCGTCGAGCCCGGTTTCTTCCATCAACTCGCGTGCGGCGGTCTCCCGCAACACCTCGCCTTCCCGCTCCTGGCTACCGGTCACCGACTGCCAGAAGCCGGGCCGGTCGGCGCGCTCGAGCAGCAGCACCTCGAGCGCCGGCGTATGCACCACTACCAGCACCGAGATCGGGATCTTGTAGGCCATCAAAACCCCCGAAAAAATCTTAAACCACTAAGGACACGAAGGACACAAAGGGAAACCAACAACAATTTGAACCGCCAAGACGCCGAGAGAACCAACTACAATAATTGCGCCGGCAAGCACGCCAAGAAAATCAGATCCACATTGGTGTTTGATCCTATTCTCGCCTTGTTTCTCTTGGCGTGCTTGGCGGTTCGATATTGTTCTTCCTTCGTGTCCTTTGTGTCCTTTGTGGTTCGAGAACCTAACGTAACGGGGATAGCGCCAGCCCCGTTACGCTGTCGCGGTCTACGACCACGAGGAAGACGCACCCGCCGCTGCCCCAGTATCTGGCTGCATCCTGCAGGATTTCAAGACCGGTAGCGGCTGCTTCCGGCGCGCGGCGCGCCAGCTCCTGCCCGCGGCGCCAGTGCACGACGACGCCCGGCACCCCGCTCCCGGCGAAGTCCAGCATGCACTCGTGCAGCGCGTCCCAGTTGCCCCCGAAATAGTCGGGCAGCGGGAACACCTCAGCGCAACGCCGCAGGAACGCATCACGGTCGAGCACGCCGGCGAAGTCGAGATCGAGCCAGGTGACGCCCGCGCGTTTCGCCGCCGCCCGCAGCGGTCCGATCATTCGCGGCGCGGCAAAAACGCCGGCGCGGCCGGAGCGGATGATCTGGTCGTATTTCATCTGATAGGGCGTGACATGGTCAAGCGTGACGTGGTGAAGCGTGACATGGTGAGGCGTGACATGGAACGGCGTTCTCTTGGCGCTTTCCGACTACGCACGCACCATCACGTCACGCATCATCATGTCACGCCGTATCACGTCACGCCTCATCACGTCACGGTTCCTTGATGCGCCGGAAGCTCTGATAATGATCATCAGTGTAATAGAACTCACCGCCCTTGCCGGCGACGATGCGCCGCGCGCCGCGGTCCCTGGCGCCCGGCGTCCTCACGGTGTATTCGCGGTAGTAGCCGCGCGGTTGCACTGGCAACCTCTTTTCGAAGTTGCCGAAGACGGTGCCGTCGCGCTCGTAGGGAAACGGGCCGCCCTGGCGGATCAGCGCGATCGTCCGGCGCGCCTCGCCCGGCAACTCGGCAACAGCAATCTCCGTCCCAACCGCCGCGGGCGGCGCATCGCCACGCGCCAGCACCGGAGCGAGACCGGCTAGCGGCAGAAGAAGCGCGAACAGCGCCAGCCAGCATCTCACCATTTATGCATGGGTTTCGATTCGATCAGTACTCTTGGCGGCCTTGGCGTGCTTGGCGGTTCAGTATTGTTCCTGTTCTTCTCGGCGTTCATCGGCGTTTATCGGCGGCTAATTCTTCTTCGGTTCAGCCTGCCGCAACCGGATGTGCAGCTCCCGCAACTGCTTCTCGTCCACCGGACTCGGCGCGCGCGAGAGCAGGCACTGCGCGCGCTGCGTCTTGGGAAACGCGATCACGTCGCGGATCGAGTCCGCCCCCGCCATCAGCGTCACGATGCGGTCGAGCCCGAAGGCGATGCCGCCGTGCGGCGGCGCGCCGTACTGCAGCGCGTCAAGCAGGAAGCCGAACTTGGCCTGCGCTTCGTCCGCCCCGATGTTGAGCGCGCGGAACACCTTCTGCTGCACCTCCGAGCGGTGGATCCGGATCGAGCCGCCACCGATCTCCCAGCCGTTCAGCACCATGTCGTGCGCCTTGGCGCGCGCGGCGCCCGGATCGGAGTCGAGCCGGTCTTCGTGGCCGTCGGCAGGCGCGGTGAACGGGTGGTGCATGGCGTTCCAGCGCTTCTCTTCCTCGTCCCACTCGAACATCGGGAAATCGAGCACCCACAGCGGCCGCCATCCCGGCTCCGCCAGGCCGCGCTCGTGTCCGATCTTCGCGCGCAGCGCGCCCAGCGCTTCATTCACGATCTTGGCCTTGTCCGCGCCGAAGAAGATGAGATCGCCATTGTTCGCGCCCGTGCGCTCGATCGCAGCCCGGAGGGCGGCTTCCGACAGATTCTTGACGATGGGCGACTGCAGCCCGCTCTCGTTCAACTGGCTCGCGTCGTTGACCTTGATGTAGGCGAGCCCCCTGGCGCCATAGATCTTGACGAACTCGGTGTAGGCGTCGATCTCGCCACGGGTAAGCGTCCCGCCGCCCGGCACCCGCAGCGCGGCGACACGCCCGCCCGGCGTGTTGGCAGGGCCGGAGAACACCTTGAAGGCCACCTGCTTCATCACGTCGGTCAGCTCGGTCAGTTCGAGCGGCACCCGCAGGTCCGGCTTGTCGGAGCCGTAGCGGCGCATCGCTTCGTCGTAGGAAAGCCGCGGAAACGGCGCCGGCAGTGTCACGCCCAGCACGTCCTTGAACACGTCGCGGATCAGCTCTTCCATCATGCGCGTGATCTCGTCCTGGCCGAGGAACGAGGTTTCGATGTCGATCTGCGTGAATTCGGGCTGGCGGTCGGCGCGCAGGTCCTCGTCGCGGAAGCACTTGACGATCTGGTAGTAGCGGTCGTAGCCCGCCACCATCAGCATCTGCTTGAACAACTGCGGCGACTGCGGCAGCGCGTAGAACTCGCCCGGGTGCACGCGCGACGGCACCAGGTAATCACGCGCGCCCTCCGGCGTCGAGCGCGTCAGCATCGGCGTCTCGATGTCGATGAAGCCCTGGCGGTCGAGGACCTGGCGCACCGCCATGGTGGTGCGGTAGCGCAGCCGCAGGTTCTTCTGCATGGTCGGGCGCCGCAGGTCGAGCACGCGGTTTTCGAGCCGCACCGTCTCCGACAGGTTGTCGTCGTCCATCTGGAACACCGGCGGCAGCGACGGATTGAGGATCTCGATCTCCTGCGCCAGCACTTCCACTTCGCCGCTCGCCAGATCGGGGTTGACCGTGCCGGCGGGGCGCTCGCGCACCGTGCCGGTCACGCGGACCACGAATTCGCCGCGTAGCTTGTCGGCGGTCCTGAAAGTTTCCTGACGGTCCGGGTCGGAAACCACCTGCACCAGGCCCTCGCGGTCCCGCAGGTCGACGAAAATAACGCCGCCGTGATCGCGGCGGCGGTGCACCCAGCCGTACAACGTCACGGTCTGGCCGAGATGCTTGCGGTTGATAAGCCCGCAGTATTCGCTACGCATGCCGTTTTTTTTATTTATCGGTCGCCGTCAGCGGCGCGGCGGCATCGCCGTTCTTCCGGCCGTTGCCGCCGGGCGCGGCCACGCCCATGGAAATGATGTACTTGAGCGCATCGTCCACGCTCATGTCCAGCTCGATCACATTCGCCCGTGGCACCATCACGAAGTAGCCGCCGGTCGGGTTGGGCGTGGTCGGCACGTAGATGCTCAGGTAATCGCCCTGCAGATGGTTCGCGACGTCGCCGCCCGGCGTGCCGGTGACAAAAGCAATCGTCCACATGCCCGGACCCGGCCATTGCACCAGCACCGCCTTGCGGAACGCCTTGCCGCCGGGCGCGAACAGGGTGTCGCTCACCTGCTTCACGCCGGTGTAGATCGAGTTCACCACCGGGATGCGCGCGAGCACGCTTTCCCAGAACTTCACCATCTGCTGGCCGAGGATATTGGCGGCCAGCACGCCGGTCACGAGCACGATCACCACGGTGAGCACGACGCCGAGCCCCGGGATGTGCACGCCGAGCCAGCCCTCGGTGCGCCACTCCGGCGGCAGCAACTGCAGCGTCCGGTCCATGGTGCTCACCAGCAGGTCGAGCACCCACAGCGTGATCGCCAGTGGCACCCAGATCAGGAGCCCGGTGATGAGGTAGCGTTTGATTTTCTTCGTCATGGATTGCTGCGGACAACTGGCGCGTGGCGGCGGATGAGCATAATGCGCGGTTCGGTGCAGTCGAATGGCCGCGCCGCGGCGCAGGCCAGCGCGCGGCTCTAGTTATTATTACCGGCCGGCACGGCGGCTGCTGTCTTGGAAGATTTATTGCCGGAGCTTGCGGCAGGCTTGTCCTGCCTGGTTTCGGACTTCGTGCCGGATTTCGTTTCGGTCTTGGCCTCGGTCTTGGCCTCGACTTTGGCTTCGGTCTTGGTTTCCGTCTTGGCTTCGGACTTGGTTTCGGATTTCGATTCGGAACTATCCTGTTTCGCTACGGGCTTCGCGCCGCTACCCTTGAAATCGGTTGCGTACCAGCCGGTGCCCTTCAACTGGAAGCCGGCTGCGGTCACCAGCTTTTTAAAGCTGCGCTTGCCGCACTGCGGACAACGGGTGAGCGGCGCATCGCTCATGCGCCGCAGGAATTCCTGCTGGAATCCGCACTTGCCACAGCGATATTCGTAGATCGGCACGGGGTCACCTGAATCGGGAAAAGCATTATATCTGATAGGGTTAGCTTCCGCCATTGAATACAGGTACGATGCCAGGATGAAGGACGAAGCGCTAACAACGCATTCTAGCCGCGCACGGATTTCTTCTGATGAACGGCGACATCGTCGTACTTAATTCCGGCTCGTCCAGCATCAAGTTCGCGCTCTACACCGCGGCGCGCGAGCCGGCGCGCGTGCTGGCGGGAATGATTTCCGGCATCGGCGCGACACCCGGCTTCATCGCCGAGGACGCGGCGGGCAGGCCGGTCCCGGCCGCGCTGCCGGCGGTGGACGCGGGCGCGCTCACCCACGAGACGGCGCTCGCCCGGCTGTTTGACTGGCTCGCATCCCGCGGCCGGTCCCACAAACTGCTCGGGGCCGGGCATCGCGTGGTGCACGGCGGCGCGCGCCATGCCGAGCCCCTGCGTCTGGATGCCGCCGTGCTCGCCGCGCTGGAGCAGCTGGTGCCGATGGCGCCACTGCACCAGCCGCACAACCTGGCTGCCGTGCGCGTGCTGATGAAACTGCAGCCGGACCTGCCCCAGGTCGCCTGCTTCGACACCGCGTTTCACCGTACCCAGCCGGCGACGGCCCAGAACTTCGCGCTGCCGCG
>CAZCGD010000655.1:0-4167 GCA_964498105.1 uncultured Streptomycetaceae bacterium | reverse complement strand
CGATGCGGCCAATGCCGCGGGCGAGCAAGGTGATGCATTCGTTGAGGCCCACGGAGTTGAGTGGCGCGGCGATCTGCGAATGCTCCCCCGCCTTCATCACCGTGACCGCGCTGTCCGCCGCGCCAATGCCGAAATCGGTATGCATCGGCTCCCAGGGGCTGAGTTGCTGCTCCTCTCCTATGCAATAACTCCACGAAGCCGGGTGCCCCATGGTGCCCTTGATGAGCTTGCCGGGATGCGCACGCCCGATGTTCCACAAGATCAGCCGGATCGCCCTGCCTATGGTCGCATTCGCCCGCCCGCCGTTGGGCCCGAATATCCACTCGCGGGTATGGAACTTGAGCTTGCCGACGGCGGGACCGGTGACGAACGTGCAGATGGAAGCCGAGCCCGTGGACTGCGTGGTGGTGATCAGCAGCGACGGATCGACGATGCTTTCCACCGCGGCGATCACGACCGGGACGTATTCCGGCCGGCAGCCCGCCATGGCGCAATTGGCAGCAATGTTCTCGATCGTGGCTTCGCCGTCACCGGGGAATACCGTACCAAGCACTTCCCCCGGATCGCGCCCGACATGGTCGAGCATGCTCTGGACCACCTGGCGCGTCGGGGGAAACACCGGCAGGCCGTCGGTCCACCCTTGCTCGTAGGCGAACTCGGGGAACTGATCGAGGGAGTCGACTTGGTAACTCTGCATTGTACCCACCATCGGTGCAGAGTATCAAAAGAGTAGCAATGGTTCAAAGGGGCCACGCGGTGGCCGATCACCCTTCACCCAACGAGATTATCGTTTAGGATGCCGATACCCTTGCCGCAACAGCGGAGGAGTCGCTTCCACATGAATCCAAACGCATTCCCGAAGAGTCTGGTCCAGTTCACCCTGCGTACCGCCACGCTCGCCCTGGCTCTCATGGGAACGGGCAGCCTCGCGGCCGACTGGAAACCGGAAAAACCCGTCGAGCTCGTGGTTGGCTCCGCGGCGGGTGGACCGCTCGATGCGACCGCGCGGCTGGTGCAGCGCTACGCGGAAATGAAGAGCATCGGCGTGCCCATCACGGTGCAGAGCCGCACCGGCGGCGCGCAGGCGATCGCCATGACTTACGTCAGCCAGCGCACTGGCGACGGTCACGCCCTCGCCATGGTGCTGCCGAACCTGCTGACCAACCGAATTACCGGCACCCACCCCCTCACCTACACCGACGTCACCCCCCTCGCCATGTTGAGCCAGGAGTACATCGGTGTGTCGGTCATGGCGGATTCACCGATCAAGACCGGCCGCGACCTGGTCGAGCGGCTCAAGGTGGCCCCGGATTCCCTCAGTTTCGCCATCACCAGCCGCGCCGGCGGGCAGCACCTTGCGGTGGGCATGATCATGAGCGCCGCGGGCGTGGACCTCAAGAAGCTGAAGGTCGTCTCCTTCAAGGGCGGCGCGGAGGCGGTCCCCGCGGTGCTGGGCGGGCACGTCGATGTGCTGATGGCGACCCCGACCTCGGCGTGGCGGCACGTGGAGGGCGGCCGATTGCGCATGCTCGCAATCACCGCGCCGCAACGCTACACCGGGGAGCGCGCTGCGGTCCCGACCTGGAAGGAGCTGGGCATCAATGCCGTCATGGGCAACTGGCGCGGCGTCGTAGGCCCCAAAGGACTGGCGGCGCCGCAAGTCGCCTACTGGGACCGCTTCTTCTCCGAGCTGGCCAGGTCGCCGGAATGGCGGGAAGCCCTCACGAAGAACCAGTGGGACGACTTCTACCTGAACGCCGCCGACACCACGAAGTTTTTCCAGGACGAGAACAAGACACTGACGAACCTACTGAAGGAACTCGGCGATGCCAAATGAGGGCGGCCGCGTGCGCGTCCTCAGCCCCAGCGCGGTTCATTCGTCGCTCGAGGAGATCGCTGCAGCCTACCGTGGGCAAGGCAGCGGCGAAGTGACGCTGACTTTCGAAACCGCGCCGCAGATGGTCCAGCGCATCGTCGTCGGCGAATTGGCCGATGTCATCATCGCGCCACCCAAAGTGATGGACGAGCTGGTGGGAATGGGGAAGGCCAACGCGGACGGTCGCTTCCAACTCGGCCGGGTCGGGGTAGGCGTCGTCGTGCGCGCCGGCATGCCGCTGCCCGACGTTTCCAGCACCGCGGCGTTGAAGCGCGCCCTTCTCGCAGCCGATTCCGTCACCCATACCCGCGCCTCGAGCGGAATTTACGTGGCGCTGTTGCTGGAGCGCCTCGGTGTAGCCGCCACGATCAAGGCAAAAACCACGTCCTTTCCCGATGCGCAGGAGACCTTTACCCACCTCCTCAACGGCAAGGGCCGGGACCTCGGCTTCGGCGGCATCACCGAGATCAAGCGCTGGCACGACAAGGGCCTGCGGCTGGTGGCCCCGCTGCCGGCGGATATTCAGAACTACACCACCTACTTCGCCGCACTTGCAATGGATCCGCCAAACCGCGAAGGCGCGCAGGCACTTCTGAAGTTTCTCGGCAGCCCCTCTGCCAAAGCTATCCTTATCGCCAACGGCGTTGATTGATTTCGAAGTATTCGCCGGGAGTGTACCGCTCTCACGGTCCCTGGATTCTCACTCGTCACTCAACACTCAACATTCAACACTGGGTTTTAGCAGATGCCTCTCCTGACCCTGGCCGACGGGCAACTCTCCTACGGCGAGCTGCCGCTGCTCGATCGCGCGTCGTTCGCGATGGAGAGCGGCGAGCGGATCGGGTTGATCGGGCGCAACGGCACCGGCAAGTCCTCCTTGCTCGGCATCATCGCCGGCAGGGTCGCGCTCGATGACGGTGAACTGCGGAAGCGCGACACGCTGCGGCCGGTGATGGTGGAACAGGAACCACAGTTGCCGCATGCAGACACGCTGCGGCACAGCCTGCTGTTGCGCGGACATATCCCGGAGATGAGGGATGAGCGCGAGCGCTGGCGCACTGAGGCCAGGCTGACCGAGTTCCTGCATCGCTTCGAGCTCAACGAGGAACTGTCGCCTGAAGCCGCATCCGGCGGCGAGGGCAAGCGCGCGGCGCTCGCCCTCGCCTTCGCGCTGCAACCCGAGCTGTTGCTGCTCGACGAGCCCACCAACCACCTCGACATCGACGGCATCGTGCAGCTCGAAAATGCGCTGCTCAAGCAATCGGCGGCGATCGTGGTAACCCACGACCGGGCCTTTCTCGACCGCTTCGCGACGCGCATCATCGAGCTCGACCGGGGGCTGCTGCGCTCGTACCCGGGCAACTACTCGGATTACGAGCAAGTGAAAGCCGGTGAACTCGCCACCGAGGCGACCGCGCAGCGCAAGTTCGACAAGTTCTGGGCCCAGGAGGAAGCGTGGATCCGCCGCGGAATCGAAGCGCGGCGCACGCGCAATGAAGGCCGCGTCACGCGGTTGAAACACCTGCGCGAGGAACGCGCGGCGCGGCGGGAGCGAATCGGCACGGTGAAGCTCGCCATCGGCGCGGGGACCCGTTCGGGCAAGCTGGTGGCCGAACTGGCCGGCGTCTCGAAGAGCTACGCGGGACGTCCGATCGTCAAGGACCTCGACCTGCTCATCAGCCGCGGCGACCGTATCGGCGTGCTCGGCGCCAACGGCGCTGGCAAGACCACGCTCATCAAGCTGATCCTCGGCACGCTCGCACCGGACGCGGGCAGCTTGCGCCTGGGCACCAACGTCCAGCCGGCCTACTTCGACCAGATGCGGGAAGCCCTTGACCCTGAGAAAACCGTCGTCGAGACGATCAGCCCGGGCTCGGACTGGATCGAGGTGAACGGCGGGAGAAAGCACGTCATGAGCTATCTCTCCGACTTTCTCTTTCCGCCCCGCCGCGCGGAATCGCCCGTGCGCATGCTGTCCGGCGGCGAGCGCAACCGCCTGCTGCTCGCGCGGCTCTTCGCGCGCCCCGCGAACGTGCTGGTGCTGGACGAGCCGACCAACGACCTCGACATGGAATCCCTGGAACTGCTGGAGGCGGCGCTGCAGGACTACGCCGGCACCCTCCTGCTCGTGAGCCACGACCGCGCGTTTCTCGACAACATCGTTACCCAGACCATTGCAGCGGAAGGCGGCGGCCGGTGGCGCGAATACGCCGGCGGCTACACCGACTGGCTCCGCCAGCGCCCCGAGCCCGCAACGGAATCTCCATCACCCGTATCTCGTCACCCGCACC
>CAZCGD010000654.1:0-8684 GCA_964498105.1 uncultured Streptomycetaceae bacterium | reverse complement strand
CGGCGAATACGTCGCTGCCCCAGAATTCCGCGCTCTCCCGCGAGCGCACGGGGGCATCATGGACGATGGGGGAAAGATTGTCCTTGGCTGTCATGGTGATTCCTGCTGATAGGTGGGAAGTGGAAAAAGACGGCGTAGCTTTCATGAAAAACCGTGAATCGTCAGTCGTGTATCGTGAGTCTAATCCACTGTTGCCGCTGGCCGTCATGGATCTTTTCTCTTCGACTTCTGAAAAAAGCCCGATGTTATGATAACCCGCATTCCGGAAACGAGAGGTGACCGCCTTGAGATTCTTCATCCGTGCCTGCGGGCTGGGCATCGTGCTGGCGATTGCCGGCTGCGCTGGCTCGCCTGAACGCGATGCCGGCGTCGCGCTCGACAGGATACTGGCGGGCGACCAGCGCCCGGCCGCGAACCGGGCGCGCGATGTGTACCGCCATCCCAAGGAAACGCTGCAGTTCTTCGGCCTGCGGCCCGACCTGTCGGTGGTGGAGGTGTGGCCGGGCGGCGGGTGGTACACGCAGATCCTGGCGCCGGCGTTGCGCGAGCGCGGCAAGTACTATGCCGCGCATTTCCACGTCGACGAAAATAGTCCCCGCTACATGGGCCCGGCGCGCGAGGCGTTCGTGAAGTCGCTCTTCGCCCGACCGGACCTGTACGACCGGGTCGTGGTCACTTCGCTCGACGCGCCACGTCACGTGGACATCGCGCCGCGCGGCAGCGTCGACCTGGTGCTCACGTTCCGCAACGTCCACAACTGGACCGCGGCCAGGACCGACGAGGCCATGTTCCGGGCTTTCTTCGACGCGCTGAAACCCGGCGGCGTGCTGGGCGTGGTCGAGCACCGCGCAAACGAGGGAACTTCACTCGAGCAGATGATCAAGACCGGCTACATGACCGAAGGCTACGTAATCGGTCTCGCGCAACAGGCCGGGTTCAGGCTGTCGGCAAAGTCGGAGGTCAATGCCAATTCGAAAGACACGAAGGACCATCCGCGTGGCGTGTGGACGCTGCCGCCGACGTTCCGCCTCGGCGACCAGGACCGGCAGAAGTATGCCGCGATCGGCGAGAGCGATCGCATGACGCTCAAGTTCGTCAAGCCGGCAAACTGATGCAGCGGTGGCGCGGCCCGGCGGCATTCATAGCGTTGTGCCTGGGTTGGCCGGTGCCGGCATATGCCGCCCAGTTGCCCGAAACCGTCACGTTCGTCAGTCGTGACGGCAGGACCCGGTTGACGGGCTACCTCTACCAGCCGCAGGCGCCGGGACCACACCCGGCGCTCGTACTACTGCATGGACGTTCCGGGGCGTACTCGTCGCTCGCCCGCGGTACCTACACGGCCGAGACGCTTACCTTGCGTCATCGCATGTGGGGCGATTTCTGGGCGTCGCGGGGCTACGTCGCGCTGCTGGTCGACAGTTTCGGACCGCGCGGCTACCCGGAAGGCTTCGCGATAGGTTCCTACCAGAACCGGCCGCCCGAGGTTAGCGAACAGACGGTGCGGCCGCTCGATGCGTATGGCGCGCTCGATTTCCTGCGCGCGCGCGGCGACGTGATCCGCGACCGCATCGGCGTGCACGGCTGGTCGAATGGCGGCATGACCGTACTGGCAGCGATAGGGATGAATGCATCGGGCCTTGCAGATTCAACACCGGCGAGCGG
Source organism: uncultured Streptomycetaceae bacterium (assembly GCA_964498105.1). GTDB lineage: Bacteria > Pseudomonadota > Gammaproteobacteria > Burkholderiales > SG8-41 > SG8-41. Next base: position 7,022 of record CAZCGD010000654.1, on the reverse strand, counting down.
GTTCCGTGCGGCGCTTGCGCAGTACCCCAGTTGCCGGGAGCAGCGGCGGCGGGGCGATTACCGTCCGTATGCACCGTTGCTGATGCTGGTGGCCGGCGACGATGAAGAGGTCTCGCCGCACATCTGTCAGGAGCTCGCCGCCGTTCTCACGGCGCGCGGCGCTGCGGTCGAAATCGTCACCTACGAGAACGCGCAGCACGCGTATGACGATCCCGGCAAGGCAAGACAGAGCCGTGAGGGCAACCGCCGCGCGCTGGAGGATACGCTGCGACGCGCCGAGGCATTTTTTTCGCGGCATCTGCGATTTTGAACCTGCCATGATCAGCTTTCCTTCCTGGCAGCGCGCGCTGCGTTACGCCTTCGTGAGCATAGCGCTGCTGGCGCCCGGGCTGGGCGCCGCGGCGGCACAATCCGGCAACCACACCGGCGCCGCCATTGCTTCGGCGCATCCGCTCGCGACCGCGGCCGGCCACGAGATGCTCCAGCGCGGCGGCAATGCCTTCGACGCGGCGGTTGCCGTCGCCGCGGTGCTGGCCGTAGTCGAGCCCTACGCCTCGGGACTGGGCGGCGGTGGTTTCTGGCTGTTGCATCGCGCGGCCGACGGTCACCAAGTGATGGTGGACGGGCGGGAGACGGCGCCCGCCGGCGTGAAGCCCGAGTTGTACCTGGACGCCGCCGGCAAGCCAGTCCCCGGCGCCACTACACGGGGAGGCACTGCAGCGGCGATTCCGGGCGCGCCGGCGGCGCTGGCCCACGTGGCGCAGCGCTACGGGAAATTGCCGCTCGCCGACACGCTGGCGCCGGCCATCCGCCACGCGCGCAACGGCTTCGAGGTGGACCGGCGTTATGCCAGCTTGGCCGCGCTGCGCGAGCGTTTTCTGCAGGAGCAGCCGGAGGCAGCACGAATTTTTCTCGACGGCAACCGGGCGCCGCAGCCGGGATGGCGCTTGAAGCAGCCCGGGCTCGCCGCCACCTTCGAGCGCCTTGCCGGCGAGGGCAGCCAGGGGTTCTATGGTGGTGCGGTCGCGGTCGCGCTGGTCGCGGCAGCCAACCGGGCCGGCGGCGTATGGCAGCTCTCCGACCTTGCCGGCTATCGCGTGATCGAACGGCCCCCGCTGCGCTTCCAGTACCGGGATGCGACCATTACCACCGCGGTTCTGCCTTCGGCGGGCGGGATCGCGCTCGCGCAGTGCCTGCAATCGCTCGAGCGATACGAGATCGCCGGCGCGCGCTCGCCGCGGGATGCCCACCTGGTGATCGAGACGCTGCGCCGCGCATTCCACGACCGGGCGCGTTATCTCGGCGACGGCGATTTCACCCCGGTGCCGGTCGACCGGCTGGTCAGCAAGGCCTACGCCGCGCAACTCGCGGCTGAGATCAATCCGGCGCTTGCCACGCGCAGCGACGCGCTCCCCGGAATCGCCCCCGCCCCCGGCAGCGGCAATACCACGCACCTGTCGGTAATCGACAGCGCCGGCAACCGCGTCGCGGCAACGCTGACCATCAACCTGCTGTTCGGTTCCGGCGTCGTGGCCGGCGACACCGGCGTGCTGCTCAACAATGAGATGGACGATTTCACGCTGCGCGAAGACGTTGCTAATTCCTTTCTGCTGCGCGGCGGGGACGCCAACAGCATCGCACCCGGCAAGCGTCCGTTGTCGAGCATGACGCCCACTTTCGTGGAGGATGCCAAAGGCGTACTGGTGCTCGGCGCGCCGGGCGGCTCCCGCATCGTGAGCCAGGTACTGCTGGCGGTGCTGGACTACTTGCACACACCGACGGTCGATCTCGTGGCCCTGGTCGGCGCGCCGCGCTACCACCACCAGTGGCGGCCGGACCGCGTGGAGATCGAGCCGGAAGGGGTGCCCGCCGAATTGCGCGCGGGGCTCGAGGCCCGCGGGCACGCGATTCAGGTCGCGAAGCGCAGGTGGGGCAACATGCAGGTGGTGTTCAAGTCGAAGCAGAGCGGCGTGGCGCAGGCGGCGAGCGATCCGCGCGGGGCGGAGGTCGGAAATTAGCCGCCAAGACGCCAAGGACGCCAAGAAGAACAAGAATGGAACCGCAGATAAACGCAGATAAGATCAAGAAAAACTTTTGCCGCCGATGGACGCCGATGAACGCCGAGAGAAACAAGAACAACAATTGAACCGCCAAGGCGCCAAGACACCAATATAAAATCAAGATCTCTCAACCTGCGTCTCTGTGATACAATGTCTTACAGATCATCATTAGGCGGTTTCATGGGCACCTTGACGATACGTCTTGACGACAAACTTGACCGTGAGTTGGCGCGCCTGGCTAAACGGACAGGCCGGACCAAAAGCGAGGTCGCGCGCGAGGCGCTGCGCCGGCAACTGACTATCCAGGCATTCCGGACTCTCCGCCGCGAAGCAATGCCGTACGCCGCCGCCGCGGGTTTCCTGACTGATGAGGACGTTTTTCTCAGCGTTTCGTGAGGGTCTTTCTCGACACGAACGTTCTCGCGAGCAGCATCGCCACTCGCGGCCTCTGCAGTGAATTGATGGAGATCATCCTCCACGATCACGAGCTGCTTACTTGCCAGCCGGTGCTGAAGGAGCTGCAACGGGTGCTTGCCGGAAAGTTTCGCCTGCCCGAGGCCGTCGTTGACGGATTTCTCGGCTTGTTGAAATCGGAAGCACAGCTCATCGAGTCGCGGAAAGCTCCCTCCATCGTGATCGAGGACGCTGACGATATTCCCATTCTCGCCTGCGCGCTGGCAGCGAATGCCGATGTTTTCGTTACCGGTGATAAAGCGCTGCTCGATCTTCGTGCAGTTGACGGCCTTCCCATTGTTTCACCGCGGCAACTCTGGTCGCAACTCTCGGGGCTTGAGAAGCGTAAATAGGGAGAGCGAAGGCTCTAAAATCACCGCCGATGAACGCCGACGAAAACCAACGAGCTATAGGGGCCAGGCTCAGATTTCCAAATTTCGCAATTCGAACCTGGCTCCTTTATGGCGCCTTATTACTGCCCGGCGACCATTTGCACGCCCTTTCCTTTTCCGGCCGGGAACCGTGGTACAGTTTTCCCACCTCATCCCCCGAGAGGACAACGTGAACGACGCCAGCGGTGCTTCGAGCGTCCAGCCGCAGGAACTCGTCGCGCGCATCCGCGCCAATATCGAGCGCGTGATGTCGGGCCAGGGCGCGACGGTGCAGAAGGTGCTGGCGGCCTTTCTCGGCGGCGGCCACGTGTTGCTCGAGGACAATCCCGGAACCGGCAAGACCACGCTCGCGAAAGCGCTCGCCCGCAGCATCGGCGCGGAATTCAAGCGCGTCCAGTTCACACCCGACCTGCTGCCCTCCGACATCCTCGGCGTCTCGGTGTTCGATCCCCGGAACCAGACGTTTCAGTTCCACGCCGGGCCGATCTTCACGCAGATCCTGCTCGCCGACGAGGTGAACCGCGCGAGCCCGCGCACCCAGTCGGCCCTCCTCGAAGCCATGGCGGAAGGGCAGGTCAGCATCGAGGGCAAGACCCACGCGCTCGACGAGATATTTTTTGTCATCGCAACCCAGAACCCGGTCGAGTTCCACGGCACCTACCCGCTGCCCGAGGCGCAGATGGACCGCTTCGCGCTGCGCCTGTCCCTGGGCTACGTCAGCGCGGAAACCGAGGTGGAGGTCCTCTCCGCGCAGGAGCACCGGCACCCGCTCGAGACCATAGGGGCGTGCGTCAGTGTTGAGGACGTGCGCCAGCTCAGGCGCAGCGTGAAGGAGGTGCGGATCAGCACGGAGCTGAAGCGCTACGCCGTCGAACTCGCGCGCGCGACGCGCGACGCGCCATCGGTGCAACTCGGGGCGGGGCCGCGCGCTTCACTCGCTCTCGCCCGCATGGCGCAGGCACTCGCGCTCGTGCGCGGCGAGGGGTTCGTGACACCCGACCACGTCCGCGACATGGCGGTGCCGGTGCTCGCCCACCGCCTCGTGCTCGATCCGCAGGCGAAGTTCGCCGGCGCCACCGCGCGGCAGCTCGTGGAGAATATCCTGCACGCGGTCCCTGTTCCCGCGTAAGCGCGCCCATGTGGCGGATTTCGTACCGCTTCTTCCGTTTCATCTCAGCGGTCTCGTACTGGGCCAATCGGCGCTTCACGGCCGCCGGCGCGCTGGTGGTTTCGGGCGTCGTCATGACCGGCGCCCTCGGCGTAGACACCACGCAGAGCGCCGCGTATCAGGTCTTCGGATTGCTCGCCGCGCTCCTCGCGGCCGCCGTGCTGTGCCTGCCGCTGCTGCGCGCGCGCGTGCACGTGGAGCGGGAGTTGCCCCGTGTCGCTACGGCGGGCGAGCCCTTCACCTATCGCGTGCGGGTGACCAACCCGGGCGCCGCGGCGGTGGACGGGCTCTCGCTACTCGAGGACCTCGCCGATACGCGGCCCGCGTTCGAGACTTTCCGCGCTGCCATGACGATCCCCACCTACCGCGCATGGAAGCGGCTCGTCAACGACGCCCGCATCGCGCGGGTTCCGGAGCAGGCCCTGCCCGCGGTCGCGCCCGGCGCGACGACCGAGATCGAGGTTCAGGCGCAGGCGCTCAAGCGCGGCATCGTGCACAGCCGGGGCATCACTGTCGCCCGTGCCGACCCGCTGGGACTCATGAGGGCGCTCACGCCGGTGCCGCATCAGGCGAACCTCACCGTGCTGCCGCGGCGCTATGCGTTGCCGCCGTTCACGCTGCCCGGGCCGCGCCGCTACCAGCAAGGCGGCGTCACGCTCGCCGCCTCGGTCGGGGACTCCAGGGAATTCCTCGGGCTGCGTGAATACCGTCCCGGTGATCCGCTGCAGCACATCCACTGGAAATCCTACGCGCGGGCCGGGGAGCCCATCGTTAAGGAATTCCAGGACGAGTATTTCGAGCGCCACGCGCTGGTGCTCGACACTTTCGCTCGGCCCGGCTGGGAACGACGCTTCGAGACGGCGGTGTCCATTGCCGCTTCCTTTGCCTGCACCATCGAGACGCGGGAGTGCCTGCTCGATCTCATGTTCATCGGCGCCGAGGCCTATGTCTACACCGCCGGCCGCGGCCAGTTGCGAAGCGGGAGCCTCCTCGAAATACTCGCCGCCGTGCAGCCTTGCCGTGACAAGCCGTTCGCGGCGCTGGGCCAGGCAGCGCTTGCCCGGCGGCAGGCGTTGTCAGGCTGCATTTGCGTGCTGCTCGGCTGGGACGAGCCGCGCCGCGAATTCGTGCACAAGCTCAGAAGCCACGGCGTCGCGCTGCGAGTGATCGCCGTGACCGAGGAGCCGGTCGAGGAGCGCCCGGCGTGGCTCCTCGTGGTCGAGCCCGACAAGGCGCAGGAAGGTCTGGCGCGGCTATGAATACGCTCCCGTTGCTGCTCGCCGCCGCTTGCGCGCTGTGGGGCGCACAGACCGGGCAATGGCTCATCGCAGCCGCGGCTGCGGCCGCGCTCGAGGCGCCGCGCGTGCTGCCGCTGCGCTGGAACATCGAGCAGGCCCATTTCAATCGCCTTTCCGATTTCTGCAGCGTGCTGGTTGTGGCGGTTGCGGTCTACCTCTACTTCACGTTCGGCACCCCGCGCTGGCTGTTCTTGCTGTTCCAGTGGCTGCCCGTGCTGCTGCTGCCGCTCGCACTGGCGCAGGCCTGGAGCAACCTGTCTCGCATCGACATCTCGGCTTTCGTATGGACCATGCGAAAGGATCCCGCGCGCACGCGCTACACCCTCAATCTCGGCTATCCCTGCTTCGCCGTCTGGGTGTTTGCGGCGAGCGCGGCGAATGCAAGCGGCCCGGGGTTTTACGCCGGGCTCGTTGCGCTCGCTGCCTGGGCGCTGTGGGCGGCGCGGCCGCGCCGCTTCCCGCTCGCGGCGTGGCTTGCTCCGCTCGTGCTGGCCACGGGCGCCGGTTACGGCGTGCAACAGGGGCTGCAGCTCGCGCAGGTGTGGCTCGAAGAGGCCGCGCTCGAATGGCTCGACACGAGCGGCTCGCGCACCGATCCTTACCGCAGCCGCACCGACCTCGGCCACATCGGTGGGCTCAAACAGGATGACGCCATTGTGCTGCGCGTGCGGGCCGAGGGCGCAATGCGCCAGCCGTTGCTGCTGCACCGCGCGAGCTACAACAGTTATTTCGGCACGACGTGGTCGGCGCGCGAGGCGCCGCTCGAGCCGCGGCTGCCGGACGGCCCGTTGCGCTGGGTGCTCGGCAAAGGCGTTTCGCCGGCCGTTCGCGTGGAGGTCTTCGACTACTCGCTCCGCGGCAACCCGGTCCTGAGCTTGCCGCGCGGCACCGTGGAAGTGCGCGGGCTGGAAGCGCTCGCCCTCAAGCGCAACGGGCTCGGCACGGTGCAGGCCGAATCACCGCCCGGCTTCTTTTCCTATACTGCGTGGGTGGATCTCGCGGCGGCGACCGACGACGCGCCGCGCGAGGATGACCTGAACGTCCCGAAAAGCGAGCAGGCACTATTCGCCCGGCTCGCGGAGGATCTCGGCCTGCCGGGCCTTTCCGCCGAGAGCGCCGTCGCCGCGGTCGAGGCGCATTTTGCGCGCGGCTTCGGCTACAGCACGTATCGGGCGCCCGACACGCGGGAACGCACGCCGCTCGCCGATTTTCTGCTGCGCACGCGCGCCGGCCATTGCGAGTACTTCGCCACGGCAACCGTGCTGCTTCTGCGCGCCGCCGGCGTGCCGGCGCGCTACGCCACGGGATTTTCGGCGCAAGAATACAGCGAGCTCGAAAACGCCTACGTCGTGCGCGTCCGCCACGCCCATTCGTGGGTGAAAGGTTATGTCAACGGGGCGTGGCGGAACGTGGATACCACGCCCGGCACATGGGCGAGCGTCGAACGAGACGCAGCGTCCTCGTGGTGGTCGCCGCTCGCGGACACGTGGTCGTGGGCACGCTTCCGCCTGTCGCAGATTACAGCCGGCGCGCGCGACGAGGCTGCGACGAGCGCACTCTGGACGGGGATCGCGCTGCTGCTCGCGGCTTGGTTCGGCTGGCGTCTATACCGCCAGCGCCGCCTCATCATGATCCGTAAACAGGGACAGCG
>CAZCGD010000653.1:0-1848 GCA_964498105.1 uncultured Streptomycetaceae bacterium | reverse complement strand
GTTCCTGCCGCGCACCGAGTACCACTGCAAGCGTTGCGGCGGGCACCACGGCCACTTGTTCGACGATGGCCCGCCGCCGACCGGGCAGCGCTGGTGCAACAACGGGGTGGCGCTCCGCTTTGTCCCGAAGTCGGGCAAAGCGTGATGAGTGATTTCTAGTTCCAAGTTCCAAGTTCAAAGTTGAATCGCTGAACCGGGAACCCGGAACATTGAACTTGGAACATTGAACTTGGAACATTGAACCTGGAACCTGGAACCTGGAACCTGGAACGGGAAATTCGTCACCCGCCACTGGTTTCGGTATAGTTGTGCCTATGCTTGGCCCGCAGCTCAGACTGGCTACCCCCTCGGACGCCTACGAAATCGCGGTGATGTCGCGCTACCTGATCGAGGTCGGGCTGCGCGGCTGGACCTGGCCGCCGGAGCGGGTGGCAAAAGCGATCCGGGCGCGCGACTCCAACGTGCTGGTGGCGGACGTGAAGGACACCCTCGTCGCGTTCGCGATCATGGATTGCGGCGACACCTCGGCGCACCTCGCCCTGCTCGCGGTGAAGCCGAGCCACCAGCGCTGCGGCATCGGCACGCGCCTGGTGGCGTGGCTGGAGGAGGCGGCCCTGACCGCCGGCATCACCACCGTGGGGCTGGAGCTGCGCTCCAACAATTTCGCCGCGCGCACCTTCTACCGCATGCTGGGCTACAAGGAGACATCCTACGTGCCCGGTTACTACCGCGGGGTCGAAACTGCCGTAAAAATGTCACGCGACATCCGCCGCGTGACGTCCGATCGCATCAGCTGACCGCGCGCCACGCGCGCGGTCAACTGATGAGTGTTGAGTGATTAGTAACGGATAAGTTGGCAGTTGGCAGCCATCAGTTGGCAGTCGCTGCAAACTGCCCACTGCAAACTGCAAACTTTTCACCCCTCATCCCTAGTCCAGTTTTATCCCCGCGGTCTTGATGACCTTACCGTAGCGCTCGAGCTCGGCGCGAATGTAGTTTCGGAATTCCTGCGGCGTGCTGGTTTCGAGATCGAATCCCTGGGTCGACAGCCGCTGGCGCGCATCGCCGTCCCGGACCAGCCCGACGATCTCCGAATTGAGCCGGTTGATGATCGCCTGCGGCGTGCCGCGCGGTGCAACGACCCCGCTCCAGGAGTTCGAGTGGTATCCGGGCACGCCTGACTCGGCGATGGTGGGCATGTCGGGCAGCGCCGGGTTGCGCTTCGCCGTGGACACGCCGAGCCCGCGCAGCTTGCCCGAGGCCACGAGCGGCCGCACCGACGCGAGGGACGCAAACATGAGCGGAACGTGGCCGCCCAGCAGGTCGCTCACGGCGGGGCCGGTGCCCTTGTACGGCACGTGGGTCAGGTTGATGCCCGCCATCTGCTTGAACATCTCGCCCGCCAGGTGGTTGCTGGTGCCGGCCCCTGGAGACGCGAAATTGATCTGTCCGGGCCTGGCTTTTGCGTGCGCGATCAGTTCCTTGACGGTGGCGTATGGCGCGGCGGGATGCGCGACCAGCAGGTAGGTCGAGCGGGCAAACAGGGAAATCGGCTCGAAATCCTTGAGCGGGTCGTACGGGAGGCCGGACTTGAGATTGGGTATGACGGCCAGGGTCGTATTCGGCGCGAGCATCAACGTGTAGCCGTCGGTGGGGGCGTGGGCGACCAGGTCGGCGGCGATGATGGTCGACGCGCCGCCGCGGTTGTCGGTAACCACCGGCTGGCCCAGCCGCTCGCCCAGCCGCTCGGCGAGCACGCGGCCGACGATGTCGTTGCCGCCGCCGGGCGGGAACGGGATCACCAGCCGGATCGGCTTGGTGGGATAAGTCGCGGCTGGCTGGGCGGCG
>CAZCGD010000652.1:0-3097 GCA_964498105.1 uncultured Streptomycetaceae bacterium | reverse complement strand
TCGACGAAGTGGGGCAAATCGGCGGAGGCAGGGTAGTAGCTGCTTCGCCGGATGCATTAGAATCGGGATTGATCGGGATGTTGAAGGATCCGAGGCTGCTGCGCGCAATGGGCCTGAAACTCAGGGATCACGTGGTCCGGCATTTTCTCTGGGAAGCGACGGCGCAAAAATACCTTGAACTGTTCGACCGGATCCTGAAGGCGAAGCGAAAGAAACCCTGATGGCCCTCGTCTACCTTAAGAAGCTCCGCAACAAGTACATCTGGCAGCGCATCTTCTACGAACGCCTGACCGAGCCCGTGCATCTCAACTTGATGGCGCTTGGCGTCGCCGTATTTGGCGGCTTGCGCTCCAAGGTCGCGTTCGATCTCGTGCTCCGGCAGCAGCATGCCTACAGTATTCTGGCTTGCGCCGACCTCGCGCGCGAAATCGGCATCGAAGAAGTGACACTGGTCGAATTCGGCGTCTCGGCCGGCGCCGGGCTCCTCAATATCTGCGCGCTTGCCGGGCGCGTCACACGCGAGACCGGAGTGCGGTTCAGGGTATTCGGTTTTGACACGGGCAAGGGCATGCCGCCGCCACTTTCCTATCGCGACCACCCGGAGATCTACCAGGAAGGCGATTTCCCGATGGGCCACGAAGTCCTGCGGCAGTCGCTACCCGCCAACGCGCAGCTCGTCATCGGCGAGATCAAGACCACTGTGAAACCCTTCCTCCAAAGCATTGCCGCGGCCGCGCCGATCGGCTTCGTGTCGATCGATGTCGACTACTACTCCTCGACACTCGACGCGCTCGCCGTCCTTGAGGGCGAGGCCAAACAGTATTTGCCGCGCGTGCCGGTGTATCTCGACGACCTCGAACATCCCTCTCACAATTCCTGGTGCGGAGAGCGGTTGGCGGTAAATGAGTTCAACGAGCGCCATGAACTGCGCAAGATCGAGCAGCACGCCTTTCTCAGGAGCTACCGGGTTTTCCGCAATGCGCGGTGGATCGATCATATGTTCACGCTGCACGTCCTCGACCACCCGAGCCGGACAACGCTGGTCCAGAAGCGGCAGGCCGCGGTCCTCACCAATCCCTATCTGGGCCAGCGCCGCGCCTAGGAGGCAAGTGTGACCATGAAAGAGACATTGGTACGTCTAATTGTCGGGCGGCTCGAGCGCGACTCGGCCGAGCTCGCGCGCCGTTACGCCTCGCCTCCCGGCGGGCTGCCGACGCGCCACCTGGCCATCGACAACCTGCTGCCCGAGGAGATCGCCCGCGATTTCTATCCGTGCTTCCCCCCGAAGGAACGCATGCGCCGGCTGTCGAGCTTCAGGGAACGCAAATTCACGTTCAAACAGCTGGACGAGGTCCCGGCCCTGCTGAGGGACATCACGTTCGCGATCCAGAGTCCCGAGCTGGTCGCGGTTGTCGAGCGCATCACCGGCATACAGCGGCAGGTACCCGATCTTCGCCTCTATGCGGGCGGCATTACCTTAATGGACAACGGTGACTTTCTTAACCCGCACATCGACAATTCGCATGACAGCGAAAGAAAGCTGTACCGCACATTGAATTTGCTCTATTACGTGACTCCGGGGTGGAAGCCGGAATTTGGCGGCAACCTGGAGCTGTGGGACGACGCCGTGAGGAACCCGCTGGTGATTCCCAGCCAGTTCAACCGGCTGGTCATCATGGAAACCAACCGCCACTCCTGGCACTCGGTAAGCCCGGTGCGGCACGATGGCCAGCGCTGTTGCGTGTCCAACTATTATTTTTCCGAGCAGTCGCCGGATGGCGGGGACTACTTCCACGTCACTTCCTTCAGTGCCCGACCTGAACAGGTGATTCGCCGCTGGGTCGCCGCCGCCGACAATCTCGCGCGCATGGGCATCCGCAGGATCTTCAGAAAGGGTCTCGGCAGGAAAGACGTGTATAAGCCGGGCCAGCCCAAGTGAAGGTCCCCATGCCCATGCGTCGCACGCGTGGGACCGGACTGGCCTCGGAAAATCTGGGGACGCCGCACCCGGAACCGCTGTGACGGCGGATCGCTGCATGCGCATCCTGATCGTCACCCAGTACTTCTGGCCGGAGAGTTTCCGCATTAACGATCTCGCCTTGAGCTTGCGCGGCCGCGGCCATGAAGTCACGGTATACACCGGCAAGCCGAACTATCCCGAAGGCCGGTACTTTCCCGGCTACGGTTTCTTCGGGCGCGTTCGCGAGGACTACCACGGTGTGCGCGTCATCCGCGCCCCTCTGATCCCGCGCGGAGCGGGCGGGCGGTTCCGGCTCATGCTCAATTTTTTTTCCTTTGCCCTTTTCGGCTCCCTGCTCGCGCCGTTCCGCTGCAACGGAACCTACGATTTGATCCTGGTGTACGAGCCCTCCCCTGTTACCGTGGGTCTGCCGGCGCTGGTACTGAAGTGGGTCAAGCGCGCCCCGGTACTGTTCTGGGTGCAGGATCTGTGGCCGGAAACGCTGTCGGCGACGGGCGTCGTGAAATCGAGGTGGATACTGAAGTGCGTCGGTCAGCTGGTGCGATTCATATACCGCCACAGCGATCTCATTCTCGTCCAGTCGCGGGCGTTTATGGCTCCGGTCGAGGCCCTGGGAGTCGCGGCGCAGAAAATGCGCTATTTCCCAAACAGCGCCGAGGAGGTCTACCGCCCGCTTGCGATCGAACCGGTCCGGCGGAGCGCACCGGGCTCGGTGCACGGCGACTTCCGCGTCGTGTTCGCGGGCAACATCGGCGCGGCACAGGATTTCGAAACCATACTCTCAGCCGCAGACCGGCTCCGCGCCGAGCACGGCATACACTGGGACATCATTGGTGACGGCCGCATGCAGGGATGGGTGGAGAGCGAGATCCGCCGCAGGAATCTTGGTGACAACGTGCACCTGCTCGGACGGCATCCGATAGAATCCATGCCGCGCTACTTCGCGCTTGCCGATGCCATGCTCGTGACACTCAAGCGGGACCCCGTCTTCGCGCTCACCATTCCGTCCAAGATCCAGTCCTACCTGGCGTGCGCCCGGCCTATCATCGCCGCGCTCGACGGCGAGGGCGCGCGCGTGGTCGAAGAATCCGGGGCGGGGATCGCGGTAGGCGCGGG
>CAZCGD010000651.1:0-17054 GCA_964498105.1 uncultured Streptomycetaceae bacterium | reverse complement strand
CGCCTACGCCGTCACCGGAGCGAAGCGGATCGTGGACGCGCCGAGCGTGCCGACCATGGCGGAGGCGGGGTTCCCGGACATCGGCAGCGACAACTGGAACGGCATCTTCGCTCCGGCCCGCACCCCGAAGCCGGTGCTGGCCAAGCTGTATGCGACCGCCATCGCTGCGATGAAGGAGCTCGAGGCGGAAGGCGTGCTGGAAAAGCGCCAGACCCCGATCAGCCTGAGCAGTTCGCCGGCCGACTTCGACGCCTACGTGCTCTCCGAGCTGAAGCGCTGGGAGGGAATCATCCGCGACAACCAGGTCAAGATCGATTGACCTCGGATGCCGGCCGCGCGCACGGGAAATCGTCGGCGCGCTCTTTGAACGGTAGCGCAAGCATGGGCCAGATGCCCGCGCATATGGCCGGGTCGCGCGTGTCGCGGACGCCGATCGTCATCGCGTCGTGACCGGCGCGCGGCGCTGCGCTGTAGGTGCCGAACAGGCGGTCCCACCACGACAGGAAAAAGCCGAAATTGCTATTGATTTCCTCGGGCACGATCGAGTGGTGCACCCGATGCATGTCGGGAGTCACGATAAACCAGCGCAGCGCGTGATCGATCGCGCGGGGAATGCGGACGTTGCCGTGATTGAACAGCGATCCGAGGTTGAGCGCGAGTTCGAATAACAGGACTGCCGCCGCCGGCGCGCCCAAGGCGAGGACTGCGGCGAACTTGACCAGCAGCGACAGCACGATCTCAACCGGATGGAAGCGCAATCCGGTGGTGACGTCGAAATCGAGATCGATATGGTGCATGCGATGCAGGCGCGCGAGCAGCGGGACGCGGTGGAAGGCGATGTGCTGGATCCAGATCACCAGATCGAGGGCGATGAACGACAGCGCGAACGCCAGCGGCGCCGGCACGGGAACTACGTTGAACAGACCCCAGTGGCGCTCGCCTGCCGCGAGCGCCACGCCCACGGCCGCGGTCGGGAACAGCACGCGTACTAGCGCCACGTCGAGCAGCGTGACGCCGAGATTCGCCAGCCAGCGCCGGCCCTTCGGCAGGCTGAGCGCCCTGCGCGGTGCCGCTATTTCCCACGCTGCCATCAGCGCGAACATGGCCCCAAAGGCGGCAATCCGGATTGCGCCTTCAAATTCGACGGCAGCAGGACCGATATTCATGTTTCGTCCAGGACGGTTAGTATGACAGGAGCGCCCGGCCCGGCGTTCAACGGATCGCCCGCGCTGTGCGGCGACTCGAATACCGAAAAGAGGAACCCGTGACGGTTACCCAGGCGGCAACACGCATTCCAGCAGTCCGGCTCGAAGCCTTCATCGCGCGCGCGTTCGAGGCGGTGGGCATCTCGACGGCGGAATCGAAAAGCATCGCCGAGCTCATGGTGCGTGCCGACGTGCAGGGTTCCGAGGGCCACGGCGTGTTCCGCCTGCCTCAATACATAAGGCGTATCAAGGGCGGCGCCGTGAACGTGAAACCGGATATCCGCGTCGTGCGCGAGGCCGCCGGCATGGCGCTGGTGGACGGCGACAACGGCATGGGCCACTTGGTGATGCGCTTCGCCACGGAGAAGGCGATCGAGAAGGCAAAGTCCGCGGGCGTCGCCTGGGTGGGCGTGAAGTGTAGCAACCACGCGGGCCCCGCGTCGCTCTACGCCAGCATGCCGGCGGAACGCGACATGATCGGGCTCTACCTCGCGGTCGGCAACGCCAATCACCTGCCGGCGTGGGGCGGCCTCGACATGCTGCTCTCGACCAATCCGATCGCAGTGGCGGTGCCCGCGGCGGAGGAACCGGCGATCGTGCTCGACATGGCGACGACCGTCGCCGCCTACGGCAAGGTCAAAACCAAGGCGCAGCGCGGCGAGGCGATGCCGGAGGGCTGGATGATGGACCGCAGCGGCCGGCCGCTGACGGACCCCAAACGCGCCAACGAGGGCTTCCTGCTGCCGATCGGCGGCTACAAGGGTTACGGCCTGGCCCTGGTCTTCGGGCTGCTGGCCGGGACGGTGAACGGCGCCGCGATGGGCAAGGACGTGGTGGATTTCAACGCCGACGATACCACTCCGACCAATACCGGCCATGCCATCGTCGCGATCAACATCGAGGCGTTCCAACCGGTGGCGGAATTCAAGAAGAGCGTGGACGTGCTGATCCGCGATCTGCGCAATTCCGAACGCCTGCCGGGCGTGGACCGCATACGCTTGCCCGGGGAGGGCAGCCACGCCGCGCGAGCTGACCGCTTGCAGCACGGCATCCCGCTGCCCGCGCCGCTCGTCGCGAGCCTCTGGCAGCTCGCGGCGGAACTCGATATCGCGCCGCTCTGACCACTTGAACAACTGTCTCCCGCGGGCGACAATTGCGGCGCCATGTACGGTCGTTCCGCGATCCAAACTCCTTGATTTATCAGTTGTCGCTGGCTGGCACGAGCGTTGCCGGAGATCCCCAAATATGCCCGTCCGGAGGGGGAACAACCGCCAGTCGCCGGCGCCTAACACTTGGGCGCCGCTACGGCCCACAAGCAGGAAAAGGGGAAACATGCTGAGAATAATGACACGCACGGCGGGCTTGCTGGCGCTCCTGTTCGCCTGTTCCGCGCCGGCCCAGGACACCGCCCCGGACGCGCTGGTGAAGAGCGCGGTCAATGAAGTGCTTGGCGTGATCAAGCACAACAAGGACCAGAACACGCTGATCGACCTGGCGGAAAAGAAGGTGGTGGCGCATTTCGACTTCCGGCAGATGACGCAGCTTGCTCTCGGCCGCTCGTGGTCGCAGGCCACCCCCGCGCAGCAGGAATCGCTGGAGCGCGCGTTCCGCACGCTGCTGGTGCGCACCTATACCGCCGCGCTGTCGCAGAGCAGCGGCGACACGCGGGTGGAAGTGAAGCCCGCGGCGCTCAAGGCCGGCGATACCGAAACCGTCGTGCGGACGCTGGCTTACGAGCCCGGCAGGAAACCGGTGCAGATCGACTACCGCATGAGGAATGCGTCCAGCGGCTGGAAAATCTTCGATGTGGTGGTGGAGAACCTGAGCCTGGTCACCAACTATCGCAGCTCGTTCCAGTCCGAGATCACCCGCTCGGGCATCGACGGCCTCATCCGGACCATCGAAGCCAGGAACCAGAAGCGCGAAGGCTAAGAGTTTGCCGGCCCAGGGCCGACAAACTCTTAATCCTGGAACAAGCGAACCGCGGAACCGCGGAAGCACAGAGACGCGGAGAACAGAAAACTCAACGAGTTACAAAGCTTCTGCGATTTTCCAATTGGGTAATCTGTCGTTTCTTCGATTTTCCTTGCGTTAGCTCTGCGTCTCTGCGCCTCTGCGGTTTGAAATCGCCGCCCTGGATCAATGGAAGACCGCCTGCACGAATCGTGGTTGTCACCCGGTGGCAGCGCCCGCTATGCTCAGCGCATGCAGCGTTATTACCCCCGCTCCTTCCCCCGCCTGCTCCTGACCGGCTTCGCGCTGGTTGCTTTGCCGCTCATCTTCGCCCTCATCAACAACGCGGTCTCGGTGGACCAGCTCGCCAACCGCAGCCAGAACGCGGTGTACCAGGCAGTGCAGGCCACCCAGAACGGTCGCCGGCTGGCGCAGCAACTGAACGCGCTCGAGCGCACCGCGCGCCAAATCGTGATCCTCGGCGACCACTCGCTGCTCGATAATTACGCTGCCAACCGCCGTCAGTTCGAGCAGGTGGCGGCGGAGTTCGCCAACCTCCCGCTCGATGCGGAGCAGAAGATCGCGCTCGACGCCATCGTGCGCGGGGAGGCGGCGATCTTCGCCGCGCTGTCCGTGGCCGCGCCGAAGGGCCCGCCGCTCACCGCCACGGTCGAGCGTTTCGTCGACCTGTCCGAATGGGCCCAGGCCATCATCTCGCGCTCGAATGCGCAGATCGACCGCGAAGCCGAGGCGATGCGCGCCACTGCGGACCAGGCGCAGCGCATTACGTTCTGGCAGCTGCTCGCGCTGATCCCGGTGGTGGCGTTTCTGGTGATCGGGTTTTCCATTCTCATCACGCGCCCGATGCGCCAGATCGACGCGGCCATACACCGCCTCGGCTCGAACCAGCTGCGAGTGCCGGTGACGGTCAACGGCCCGCGCGACCTGGAGCAGCTCGGCGAGCGGCTGGAGTGGATGCGGCGGGAGCTGCTCGATGTGGAGCAGCAGAAGAACCGTTTCCTGCGCCAGGTATCGCACGAGCTGAAGACGCCGCTCACCGCGTTGCGCGAGGGCGCGGAACTGCTGTCGGAAGAGGCGGTGGGCAAGCTTACCCCGGAGCAGCGCGAGATCGCGGAAATCCTGCGCCACAACAGCGTGGAATTGCAGAAGCTGATCGAGGACCTGCTGTCGTTCGGCGCCAGCCAGTTCCGCAAGGTGACCGTGGATCTCGGTCCGGTGGAGATCCGGGAGGTGATCGAACGGGTGGCCGAGAACCAGCGGCTGGCGCTGCGGGCGCGGGACCTCACGCTCAACATCACCGCCGCGGACGTGATGATCCCGGCGGATTCCGAAAAGCTGCGCGTCGTGCTCGACAATCTCCTGTCCAATGCCGTGAAGTTCTCCCCCCGGGGCGGCGCCATCCGTATCGTGGCGCGCCTCGATGGGGACACGCTCGAGCTCGACGTGGTTGACGAGGGGCCGGGCATCCCGCCCGAGGAGCAGGCGCGCATATTCGATCCCTTCTACCAGGGCAGCCACGCGGGCGCGGGACCGGTGCGCGGGACCGGCATCGGGCTCTCCGTGGTGAAGGAATACGTGTTTGCCCACGGCGGCAGCGTGGAGGTCGTGGACAGCGGACGCGGCGCGCACCTGCGGATCAGGCTGCCGTTCCCTCGCACCGAGGCGGTGGCGGCATGAAGGGCCGCTTTGCCGTCGTCCTTGCCGGCTGCGCCGCGCTTGCCGGCTGCGCCGCGCTGCGCAGCTTCGAGGGACAGGAGCCAGCGCCCTGGGTGGAGGCGGGCGCGCCGCAGCCTGCCTCGGATACGGACAGCCTGCTGCTCTATTTCCAGCACCTGAGGAAGCTGCCGGGCGCGGAGCTTGGCCGCGAACACGAAACGGCGCGCCAGGCGTATACTCGCGCGCGCACGGATTTCAACCGCGTGCGTCTCGCCATGGTGCTGTCGCTGCCCAACTCGGCATTCACCGACGAGGGCCGCGCGCTGGAATTGCTGGAGCCGGTCGCGAAGAACCCGGGCGCCCGGCTGCAGGGGCTCGCGCAGCTGTTCAGCTCGAACCTGCAGGAGCAGAAGAAACTCTATGAGGAGCAGAAGAAACTCAATGCCAGCGTGCAGGGTCTGCAACAGAAGCTCGACGCCCTGAAATCGCTGGAACGCAACCTGATCGAAAGGAACCGATGAACGCTCACGTCCCGCGCACCAGCATACTGGTGGTGGATGACGATCCGGACCTGCTGCGGCTGATGCAGATCCGGCTCACCGCCGCCGGCTATGCCGTGACCACCGCCGACAGCGCGGAGCGCGCGCTCGCCCAGGCGAGCGTCACGCGGCCGCGGTTGCTGGTGACCGATCTCAGGATGGGCGGCATGGACGGCATGGCGCTGTTCGAGGCCATCCGCGCGGAGATTCCGACGCTGCCCGTCATCATCCTGACCGCCCACGGCACGATTCCCGACGCGGTGGCGGCGGTCAATCGCGGCGTGTTCGGCTACCTCACCAAGCCGTTCGATGCCAAGGCGTTGTTGATCGAGGTGGAGCGCGCGCTGGCCTTGAGCGGCGGTGTGGCGACCGGGGCGGACGGCGAGGATCATGGGTGGCGCGCCGAGATCATTACGCGCAATCCCTCAATGGAGGACGTGCTGGCCAAGGCCCGGCTGGTGGCCGAGAGCGACGCCAGCGTCTTCATCTTCGGCGAGTCGGGCACCGGCAAGGAGCTGCTCGCCCGCGCCATCCACAAGTCGAGCCCACGGCGCGCCCATGCCTTCGTCGGGATCAATTGCAGCGCCATACCCGAGCAACTGCTGGAATCGGAACTGTTCGGGCACGTCAGGGGCTCCTTCACCGGGGCCACTCGCGACCACAAGGGGCTGTTCCTGACCGCCGACCGGGGCACGCTGTTGCTCGATGAAATCGGCGACATGCCGCCCTCTCTGCAGGTGAAGCTGCTGCGCGTGCTGCAGGAGAAGCAGGTGCGGCCGGTCGGCTCGACCGAGACGCACGAGGTGGACGTGCGCGTCATCTCCGCCACCCACCGCAACCTCGAGGCGGAAATGGCGGCCGGCAATTTTCGCGAAGACCTCTACTACCGGTTGAACGTGGTGGCGCTCACGCTGCCGCCGCTCAGCGAGCGGCGCGAGGACATCCCGCTGCTCGCCGGCCATTTTCTGACCCAGGTCTCCGCCAAGTATCGCAGAGTGGTGAACGGCTTCGCGCCGGAGGCGATGGAGCTGATGATCGCCGCGTCCTGGCCCGGCAACGTGCGCCAGCTCTACAACGTGATCGAGCAGTCAGTCGCGCTCGCCACCACGCCGATCATCCCGGTCTCGCTGGCGCAGCAGGCGATCCAGCACCAGCAGGCCGAATTCGCCTCGTTCGAGGAGGCGCGGCGCCGCTTCGAGCGCGAGTACCTGACCCAACTCCTCAAGATCACCGAAGGCAACGTCACGCAGGCGGCGCGGCTCGCCAAACGCAACCGCACCGAGTTCTACAAGCTGCTCGGGCGGCACCAGCTCGATCCCAAACTTTTCAAATCCCGCTAAATCGGACCGCTTTGCGGCCGTTTTACCTGTGCGCGTTCGAGCGGACGTGCAAATGCACCGGGGCTGTCCCGCACCTTAAGTCGCCGCTCAACGCGCACTATCGATTGCGATCCTGGTCGGTTCTAGTTCAAAACGCGCCTCCGGCATACGTCTGAAGTGATGCCGTTGCCCTGCATTGGCGCTATAGGTCGCGACGGGCGCGTTTTGGTGTTTTGTCGCCGTGCCACGACAGAGAAATCCCCAACGAATCACTCTGCTATGCCGGGGGCTGTGGCACGCGTTGCCGGAAGGCGACATTCCCGTCCCCGGCGCGCTGTGTAACTGATTGATATTACACGGAATGACCGGCTGGCACGGGGGTTGCGACGGACCTCCGCAAGTACCGGCTCGTGCCCGCCGTTATCCCAGTCGAGAGCCTGGTGACCAGCCGCCCGCACGGCGGCTTCAGGAGGAAACCCGCTATGGAGAACACGATGGACGCCCGCAATGCCGTTAACGAACGGCCAGGCATCCTCTATCCCGTGATGCTGATCGCCGCGACGACGGTGATCGTGTTCAGCTTCGCAGGCATAGCCACCATGATGGGCTGGCTGCCCGGCGCGCAATCGCAGGGCAGGCCGGTTGAGAGGAGTGAGTCCCCGGCGCAGCAGCCCGCCGCCGCCGAGAGCCCCGGCGCGGCTGCCCCTGCCGCCCCCTGCGCTGACGATTGCGGCGTAGTCGTATGGATCCGCGCGGTCGAGGCAAATGGCGAGGGCAGCGGGCTTGACGCCGTTGGCGGCGACGGCAACGAGATCGAGAAGAACACCCGGAAGTCGGTCAGCTACCACATCCGTGTGCGCATGGGCGATGGCACCACCCGCACTTTCCACGAGCGAGCGCAGCCAGCGCTCGCTGTCGGCCAGAAAGTGCGCGTGACCGGGCAGGGCGCGATCACGGCAGGTTGACGGGGGGAATATGAAAGCGGCTCGCGTACTATGGGTGGGCGGGATACTGTGCCTGGGTGGCATCACCCTCGGCGCGCAGTTCCGCGCGCCCGCCGTTGCGCCGGCCGCCGCGGATTCCGTCACCAGCACCGAATTGCAGGCCGAGTCCCGCATCATCGCGAGCTTCACCGACTTCGCGGGCTCGGATGCCAACGCGCACAGCCTCGTGTCCGGATTGCGGCAGGGCGGTGAAGTCACGCTGACCGCGCCCGGATCGGGCGGCACGGCCGCCACGAGCATCCAATTCGTGCTCCCCACGCGCCCCATGGATTACGGCAACGTCCGCACCTCGCTCACGCTGGCGCGGGAGCAGCTTGCACAACTCGGTATCAGGCAGCCCACCCCCTCACAGATCAAGGCAGTGCTGGCGGGTGGCGCCGTCACCAGCCGCAGCACCGCGAGAACCACGCCCATGCTGTTGCCGGGCGTGCTGCAGATGCGCGCCCATGGCATGGATTGGAACCGGATCGCGGACTCGATGGGCGCCAAGCTCGGCGATGCCGTGGACGGCAGAAAGAGCGCGCCGGCAACGGGGGCGCTGGCCGCCGGACCGGCGACGCCGGGTATTGCCTCCAGCGCATTCACGGTCACCGGCGCGCAGGGCGAGGCGCCGACGCAAAACCGCGCGGGCGGCGCCCCGAATTCCGGCGCTTCCGCTGCGACCCGCCCTGCCAATGTTGCCCGCGTCACTCCGGCCGTGGCTGCCAAGCCCGCCGACACGAAGCCCGCCGAAACCGTGAAGCGCCACGCGCCGCGCGCGCCAGCGCCGGCCGACCCGTTTTCGACCGTGGCCCGTGCGGACAAGGGCGGTGCGAGGACGGCCATCGCAACTGCCGATCCGGCCAGCGCCGGGTTGTTGCGGGAGATGGGATTCCCGGATTCCGGCGCGACGACGGCGAAGGAGCACGGGAGTGCCGTTGCCGCCGCCGCGCCTGCACAAGACCCGGCACCCGAACCGGTCGCGCTGGTCCGCCCGGCGGCCCGCATGGAAATTCCCGGGGCCTCCGGCGAACGCAGCCCCGCGCCAGTCGCGTCCGCGGATTGAACCCATTCAGGTCCAACGCGGCCCGGGGCGGGACCTCCGGGCCGCGGCGTAACGGCGTCCCGCAGGGAAAGGAAAAATGACCAGTCTCAACCAGGGCAGGATCAAGCGGATACAGGCGGAGTTCCGTGGCGATGCGGCGGTGGAACTCGAGATACTCGAAGTCATGCTGCGCATGCGGGAAGTGTCGCGCACGCGCGTCGAGTGCGACACCAAGCTGGTGCGGCTCGCGCTGAAGGCGCTCGACCGGGCGATCGCCGACTACAGCGAGCGGACAGGGCAGCAGTATCCCACCTACGGCGTTCTCGCGAGTTACCTCGAGGGGAATGTTGGCGCGGCACAGGCCGAGCCGCCGCGCGTCGTCAGCATACAGAAATGAGTAGGCTGCGGCCGGAAAGGCCGGCATGAAGCGCTGGAGCCGGAGCGGCCTGCTGCTCGCCACCGCCGTGGTGGTCGCCGGCTGCGCCGGCGCGCCGACGGCGCAACCGGTCAACCAGAGCGGTTATTCGACCGCCTTCAGGCAGGGGTATGCGGCCGGTTGCGACAGCGCCGGCGCGCGCCGCCCGCAGCGCGATGAGGCCCGCTACAAGACCGATGCGGACTACATGATGGGCTGGAACGACGGCTTCAGCATTTGCGCGACGCGCAAATGAGTTCCAAGTTCAAAGTTCCAGGTTCAAAGTTGAACTTCGTACTTGAATATCGTCCACCTTGGAACCTGGAACGGGCGTTCAGCCCTTGACGCGGGTGATGCGAACGACTTCCGGTATGCGCCGCAGCCCGCGCATGATGCCGGCCAGGTGCAGGCGGTTCGACACCTGCAGCGTGAAGTACATGTTGGTGTAGCTGCTGCCGTCCTCGGGGTCCACCGCCACGTACTGGATGTTGGATTCGGCCTCGGCGATCTC
Source organism: uncultured Streptomycetaceae bacterium (assembly GCA_964498105.1). Lineage (GTDB taxonomy): Bacteria > Pseudomonadota > Gammaproteobacteria > Burkholderiales > SG8-41 > SG8-41. Next base: position 7,407 of record CAZCGD010000651.1, on the reverse strand, counting down.
GGCCGCCACCTTGGCGAGCACGCCGCGCAGGTTGGCGACCACCAGCTTGATACTGACATCGAACAGCTTGCGGGTCTCGGGGTCCCCCCACGCCACGTCGAGGACGCGGTCGGGATCGTGGCGCGTCTTGGCGATCACCGGGCAGTCGTGGGTGTGGATCACCATGCCCTGGCCCTTGCTGATGACGCCGATGATGGGATCGCCGGGGATCGGCCGGCAGCAGTGGGCGAACTGCAGCCCCATGCCTTCCGAGCCGTGGATGAGGACGGAGCCCAGGGCGGGCGCCTCGTGCGGCCCCGGTTCGCCGAGCAACAACAGCCGGCGCGCCACCACCGCAGCGAGCCGCTTGCCGAGACCGATATCGGCGAAGACTTCCTCGCGCGCCTTGGCGCCCGCGTCGCGCACGAACTTGTCCCACTGGGCATCCCGGATGTCGGCGGGCGCGGCGCCGAGCGGGGCCAGCGCCTGGTTGAGCAGCCGCTCGCCAAGCTTCACCGATTCCTCGAAGTGCATGGTCTTGAGAAAATGCCGGATGCGCGAGCGTGCCTTGCCGGTAGTCACGAAATTGAGCCATTGCGGATTGGGCTTGGCGTGCGCCGCGGTGATGATCTCGACGCGGTCGCCGTTCTTCAACTCGGTGCGCAGCGGCAGCAGCTCCTGGTTGAGCTTCACCGCCACGCAGCGGTTGCCGATATCGGTATGCACCGCATAGGCGAAATCCACCGCGGTAGCGCTGCGCGGCAGTGACATGATCCTGCCTTTGGGCGTGAACACGTAGACCTCGTCCGGGAACAGATTCACCTTGAGGTGTTCGAGGAATTCGACCGAGTCGCCGGACTGCGACTGCATCTCGAGCAGGCTCTGCAGCCACTGATGGGTCTTCTTTTGCAGCTCGGACAGCGAGGTGTCGGAGTCCTTGTACAGCCAGTGCGAGGCCACGCCGGCCTCCGCAATCTTGTGCATCTCGTGGGTGCGGATCTGCACCTCGATCGGCGTGCCGAACGGGCCGAACAGCGTGGAGTGGAGTGACTGGTAGCCGTTGGCCTTGGGAATCGCGATGTAGTCCTGGAACTTGCCGGGGATCGGTTTGTAGAGCGCGTGGAGCGCGCCCAGCGTAAGATAGCAGGCCGGCACATCGTTGACGACGATGCGAAAGCCGTAGACGTCGAGCACCTGCGCGAAGGTGAGGTGCTTCTCCCGCATCTTGCTGTAAATCGAGTAGAGATGCTTCTCGCGCCCCTGCGCCTGCGCAGCCACGCCGGCGCTCTTGAGCTTCCTCTGGATCGCGTCGAGGACCTTGCTGACAACCTCGCGGCGGTTGCCGCGCGCCGACTTCAACGCCTTGGCGAGCACGCGGTAGCGGTCGGGATAGAGGTGCCGCAGCGACAAGTCCTCGAGCTCCTGGTAGATGCTGTTCAGTCCCAGGCGGTTGGCGATCGGCGCGTAGATCTCGAGCGTCTCGCGCGCGATGCGGCGGCGCTTGTCGCCGCCGACCGCGCCGAGCGTGCGCATGTTGTGCAGGCGGTCGGCGAGCTTGATGAGGATGACGCGCACATCGCGCGCCATCGCCAGCAGCATCTTGCGGAAATTCTCGGCCTGCGCCTCGGCCTGCGACTCGAACTCGATCTTGTCGAGCTTGGACACGCCGTCCACCAGATCGGCGACCGGCTTGCCGAAGTTGCGCGAGATCTCGGTCTTGGTGACCGAGGTGTCCTCCATCACGTCATGGAGCAGCGCGGCGGCGAGCGTCTGCGAGTCGAGGTGCCACTCGGCGAGTATGCTGGCGACCGCCAGTGGGTGCGAGATATAGGGCTCGCCCGATATGCGAAATTGCCCTTCGTGCGCCTGCTCGCTGAAGTGATACGCCGACTGCAACTGCGCGATGTCCTCCGGCTTGAGGTAGCCGGACCACTCTTTGAACAGGGCGGGAGCGGCGGAGGACATCGCGGAATGATGAATGATGAATTATGAATGATGAGTGAGCTACCGACTCCCCCGGGCTTTCGCCCCCTCATTCTGCATTCATCATTCCGCATTCATCATTGAACTTACGTCGGCGCCTTGTTCAGGATCTCCGCCCCGTACTTGCCGGCGGCGAGCTCGCGCAACGCGATCACGGTGGGCTTGTCGCGGCTCGCCTCCATCATCGGCTGCGCGCCATTGGCGATCTGGCGTGCGCGAAAGGTCGCGGCGAGCGACATGTCGAAGCGGTTCGGAATGATTTTCAGGCAATCGTCGACGGTGATGCGGGCCATAATGTACCTGCTATTCAAAGCGGTTGATGAGATGGGAATGGCGGTCGAGCTGGCGGGCGGTCCTCAGTCCTGCAGCCCGGATGACACTGCGCAAATCCAGCGCCGCCCGATTGAAATCGTCGTTGATAATAACATAATCATACTCGCTCATGTGGCTGATCTCCTCGCGTGCGGCCGCCAGCCGCCGCGCCACCGTCGCCGGGCTGTCCTGTCCGCGCCCTTTGAGCCTCGACTCCAGCACCTCCAGCGACGGCGGCAGGATGAAGATGCTGACCAAGTTCCGCATCAGCCGGCGCACCTGCTGCGCCCCCTGCCAGTCGATCTCGAGCAGCACGTCGTGCCCCCCCGCCAGCTCGCGCTCGATCCACTTCTGGGAAGTGCCGTAGTGGTTGCCGTAAATCGCCGCGCTTTCGAGGAACTCGCCGGCCTCGAGCATCCGCTCGAACTCGGGCGGTGCGACGAAGTGGTAGGCGCGGCCGTTGACCTCGCCGGGGCGCGGCGCGCGGGTGGTGTAGGACACCGACAGCCGCACCCCGGGCTCGGCATCCAGCAGCGCCTTGACCAGGCTGGTCTTGCCGCCGCCGGAGGGGGAGCTGATGATGAACAAGAGGCCGTTCATAATGTTGAATTTTGAATGTTAAATGTTGAATTTCACAAATCAGGATTTCAACTCAAAATTCAAAATTCAAAACTTAAAATTCAAAACGCATCACTCTATGTTTTGAATCTGCTCGCGCATCTGCTCGATGAGGAGCTTGAGATCGAGGGCGGCCCGGGTCACGGCGAGGTCGACGGACTTGGAGGACAGCGTGTTCGCCTCGCGATTCAGTTCCTGCATGAGAAAATCGAGCTTCTTGCCGGCCGCGCCGCCGTTGGCGAGCACCCGCTTCAACTCGCTCATGTGGGCGGTGAGACGCGAGAGTTCCTCGTCCACGTCGATCTTGGTCGCGAACACCGCGACTTCCTGACGGATGCGCTCGTCCTCGCCGCTGCCCAGTGCTTCCTTGAGCCGGGCGGCGAGTTTTTCGCGGTAGGCCACGACCACCTGCGGGATGCGCGGCGCGACTTCCTCGATGCGCTGCTCCATGGCAGCACAGCGCTCGAGCAGCAACTGCTTGAGTTTTTCCCCCTCGCGCGCGCGCGCGGCGGTGAACTCGGAGAGCACGACCGCGAGCAGGTTCTGGCAGCCCGCCTGCAGTTCCTCCAGCGGCAAGGGCTCGGTGGCGAGCACGCCCGGCCAGCGCAGCGCGTCGGCCGCGGACAGCTGGGCGGCGCCGGGCAGCAGCGCCCGCACTCTTGCGCCCAGGGTGTCGAGCTGCTGCAGCATGTGCTCGTTGATCCTGAGGGCCTTGCCCGATCCCGGCGCAGCGGTGAACGCGACCCGGCACTCGACTTTGCCGCGCGCGACTTGCGCGACCAGGGTCTCCCGCAGCACCGGCTCGATCGCGCGCAGGTCGTCGGGCAGCCGGAACTGGATGTCGAGATAGCGGTGGTTGACCGAGCGCACCTCGAGGCTCAGCGCCCCGTACGCGAACTCGCGCGCCGCCGCGGCGTATCCCGTCATGCTGTGTATCATTGGGAAACCGTGAATCGCAAATGGTGAATGGTGAATCGTGAGCGGCAAGATATCGACAATTTCGATATGCGATTCACGATTTACGATTTACCATTGACGCCTTTGCGAAGATAGCACACTCAGGGAGTTACATGCGACCCAGCAACCGGAAACCGGACCAGATGCGCGCGGTACATATCACTCGCGGTTACACGCGGCACGCGGAGGGCTCGGTGCTGATCGAGTTCGGCGATACGCGCGTGTTGTGCACCGCCAGCGTGCTCGACCGGTTGCCGCCGCACCTGAAGGGCCTTGCCCAGGGCTGGGTCACCGCGGAATATGGCATGCTGCCGCGGGCGACCAACACCCGCGGTGACCGGGAGGCGGCGCGCGGCAAGCAGTCGGGCCGCACCCAGGAAATTCAGCGGCTCATCGGGCGCGCGCTGCGCTCGGTGGTGGACCTGAAGAAGCTGGGCGAGCGCACCATCCATCTCGATTGCGACGTGATCCAGGCCGACGGGGGCACGCGCACCGCGGCCATCACCGGCGCGTTCGTTGCGCTGCACGACGCGGTGACGGGCCTGCTGCGGCAGGGGGCCATTGCGGCGACGCCGATCCGCGACGCGGTGGCGGCCGTTTCGGCCGGGATCTATGAAGGCGCGCCTCTGCTCGATCTCGATTACGCCGAGGATTCCCGGTGCGATACCGACATGAACGTGGTGATGACTGGCAGCGGCGGGCTGGTCGAGGTGCAGGGCACCGCGGAAGGCGCGCCGTTCTCGCGCAAGGAGATGGATGCGATGCTGGCGCTCGCGGAGCAGGGCGTGCGCGAGCTCGTCGCCGCGCAGAAAGCAGCGCTGGGAAAATAGCCGCCAAGACGCCAAGGCGCCAAGAAGTGCAAGGAATAATTAGCCGCCAAGACGCCAAGGCCGCCAAGAAAAGCAAGAATAATTGAACCGCCAAGGCGCCAAGAGAAACAAGAAAATGATTCTTCGATAGACTGGAACACCAGGAATATTGTGTGCGGATTCCCCAAGTTCGCAAAGTGCACAGAGTCCAGGTTCTGTCGTTCTGTATTGATTTCGATTTCCTTGGCGTCATGGCGCCTTGGCGGCTGATTTAATGCGTAGACTGGTTTTAGCGAGCAACAACCCCGGCAAGCTGCGCGAGTTCCGGCAGATGCTGGCGCCGCTCGGCATCGAGACCGTGCCGCAGTCCGGGCTTGGCATCGCCGAGGCCGACGAGCCGCACCTGACCTTCGTCGAGAACGCGCTCGCCAAGGCGCGGCATGCCAGCAGCCACTCGGGCCTGCCGGCGCTCGCCGACGATTCCGGCATCTGCGTCGCCGCGCTCGGCGGTGCGCCGGGCGTGCAGTCGGCGCGCTACGCCGGCTCGACCGGCGGACGCGAGCAGCAAGACGAGCGCAACAACCAGAAGCTCGTCGCCGCGTTGAAGGACAAGGCCGACCGCCGCGCGCACTACTATTGCGTGATCGTGCTGGTGCGCCATGCCAACGATCCCGAGCCGATCATCGCCGAGGGCCGGTGGCACGGCGAAGTCGTCGCCACACCGAGCGGCGCGGGCGGCTTCGGCTACGACCCGTATTTCCTGCTGCCCGATCTCGGCAAGACCGCCGCCGCTCTCAGGCCCGACGAGAAGAACGCCGTCAGCCACCGCGGCAAGGCGTTGCGGCGGCTGGTTGAGTTGCTTGAGTACGCCGAGTAACGGGCTTCCTGACCGCCAACAGGTAATGGAAGATGAGCAATGGGTAATGCGCCAAAGGCGGGAGGTATTGGGGTTCCCTCATCCCAGCCCGCCGCGCTGCATCGCGTCGGGCGTTCGCCGGCTCGGGCGTGCGCAGGCACGCCCTTCGAAACCCCGGTCTCACTCCCTCATCCCTCATCCCTGCAGTTCAAGGCGCTGCCACCGCTCTCCTTATATATTCATATACCTTGGTGCGCGCGAAAATGCCCGTACTGCGACTTCAATTCGCACGAAGCGCGCGCTGCGGTACCCGAGGAACGCTACGTCGCCGCGCTGGTCGCCGACCTCGAGCAGGCGCTGCCCAGGGTCTGGGGCCGCCGCGTGACGAGCGTGTTCTTCGGCGGCGGCACGCCGAGCCTGTTCTCCGCCCGCGCGATTGCGGCGATTCTGGACGCGGCGCGCGCGCGCCTGCCGCTCGCGCCGGACGCCGAGATCACGCTGGAAGCGAACCCCGGCACGGTGGAGGCGGGCAAGTTCCGTGAATTCGCGGCGGCAGGCGTGAACCGGCTCTCGCTCGGCATCCAGAGCTTCAACCCGCGCCACCTCACGGCGCTGGGGCGCATCCACGACGACCACGAGGCACGGCGCGCCATCGAAATCGCGCAGCGCGATTTCGATAATATCAACCTTGACCTCATGTACGGATTGCCCGGACAGACTGTCGGGGAGGCGGAGGCTGACATTGAAGCGGCGCTTGGCTACGAGCCGCCGCACCTGTCCTGCTACCACCTCACCCTCGAGCCGAACACCTACTTTCACCGCTACCCGCCCGCGCTGCCCGACGACGACGCGACTGCCGCCATGCAGGAGGGGATAGAAGCGAGGCTGGCGGCGGCGGGCTACGACCATTACGAGACCTCCGCCTTCGCGAAGCGAATCCATCCCCGCGACCCTCGACCCTCGACCTTCGTCACTTCCCGCTGTGCGCACAACATGAACTACTGGACCTTCGGCGACTACCTCGGCATTGGAGCGGGTGCGCACGGCAAGATCAGCTTCGCGGACCGCATCAGCCGGGAGATGCGGGAGAAGCACCCGGAACGCTACCTGGAAGCGGCGGAACGCGGGGCTCCGGTACAGGAGGAGCACGCAGTCGGCGCGGATGCGGTTGGCTTCGAGTTCATGATGAACGCGCTGCGGCTGAATGACGGCTTCCCCGTGCGGCTGTTCGAAGAGCGCGCCGGCCTGCCGCTCACCGCGGTCCTCAGCGGGCTGGATGAAGCCGAGCGCCGCGGCCTGATCGAGCGCGACCACGAGCGCATTGCCCCGACCCCGCTCGGCCGGCGCTTTCTGAATGACCTGCTGCAGATCTTCCTCATCAAGGAATCGTGATTCGTGATTCGTGAATCGTGATTCGACTCGTTGTTTTTCCTTCGTGTCCATCCTCACCCCCACCCCTCTCCCAAGCTGAGAGGGGAGGCTCGAGCTTTCCCTTCTCCACTCGGGAGAAGGGAAAGGGATGAGGGGATGGTGTCCTTTGTGGTTAAAGATTTTGGTTTTCTTGGCGTCTTGGCGGTTCGATTGTTGTTCTTGATTGCCCCCGCGTCCTCAGGGGTGAAAGGTTTGCCTCAACGCCGCCGGAACACCAGGTCCCACACGCCGTGACCGAGCTTCAAGCCGCGGTTCTCGAACTTCGTGAGCGGACGGTGCCCAGGGCGGGGTGCGTACCCGTCCGCGGTGTTCGCCAGCAGGGGTTCGCCTGACAGCACCTCCAGTATCGACTGCGCGTAGTTCTCCCAGTCCGTCGCGACGTGGACGCAGGCGCCGGCCTTCATCCGTGATGCCAGCAATGTAATAAACGGCGGCTGAATAAGCCGCCGTTTATGGTGGCGC